>JBBRHI010000276.1:0-4770 GCA_038222995.1 Bacteroidia bacterium
GCACCTGTAACCAAGCCTATTTTAAAGCCTTTTCCATGTAAAAATTCAAGCAGGCCGGGTATTTCTTTATATACGGCAAAATTATTTTCCTGTTTGTAGTAGTCTTCTTTTTTCTGAACAAGGCCATTTACCAGTTTTTTATCCAGGTTGTTTTTTTCAACGAAAGCTTCGGCAATTTCATACCTTCCCATTCCTTCCATTAAAAAATAATCAAGTGAATTTAGTTTCGTGTTATAATCCGAAAATGCTTTTTCCCATGCACGAAAATTATCGTGCATCGTATCTGCCAACACGCCGTCAAAATCAAATATTACCGCTTCAATATTCATTAATTACTTGTATAACTTAAAATCATTCTTCTAAATCCGTCTTCAACATTATACACCGGTTGCCAATGCAATTGTTTTATTTTTGAAATATCAGCACAACTTTTTCGTATGGTACTCCTCACATAATCTTTGGAAGCACCGCTTTCGTTCATTACAACTTTTAAATTCTTTTCAGAAAACAGGCCCGTTAAAATATATGCCAATTCCTTTATACTCGTTTCTTTGTCGGAGCCCACATTATAAGCTTCTCCATTTTCACCGTTCAATAATACATTAAAAAAACCTATTGTGGCATCAGCTATATAACAAAACGCTCTTACGTCAGAGCCGTCGCTCTTCATTATAATATCTTTATTATTAACTACGTCTGCTACAAAATCGGCAAATACTCGTCCGTCGTTTAAATCTAATCCGGGTCCGTAGGTGTGAAACGGCCTTACTATTTTTACGGGTACCTGGTATTGGTGCCACCAGCATACACATATGTTTTCACCCATGCGTTTACTTTCTCCGTAGCAGGAACGTAACAGCATTGGATCTAAATACCCGTAATCGGTTTCTTTAGTAGGGATTTGGTGTGCCTGAGGAGCGCCATATACTTCACCGCTGCTGAAAAATAAAAAGCTCTTCGTTTGTTTTTTGCTGGCAAGTTTCAGTAAATTGGTAGTACCAATTGTATTGGCATTTTGTGTACCGATAGGATCTTTACTGTAATAAAGCGGAGAAGCCTGGCTGGCCGCATGTATTACATAATCAACGCTACCTTCATAAGTTATGGGATCACAAATATCCTGAACTATAAATTCAATATCTTTTCTGCCTTTACGATGAGAGAACCGTTGCTCTGATTTTTCTTTGTTTCTGACAAGTGCCAGAATTTTAATGTTCAGTTGTTTTACATCATTAAGATGAAAAAGTGTTTCAACAAGGTAGTGCGGTAAAAAACCATTTGCTCCGGATATCAAAACTGTTGAACCCGTTAATTGCGTCCAATTAACATCGGAATTAATTATAAAATCAAGGTCTTCTTTTACGATCCGGTTTTTCACTATATTCTATTTTTTAGGAACGAAATACATAATTGTGTCAAAAATACCTTCCGTATAATGTCGCAGGTAAAGATCATAATCATTTCTAACAGAAAATATAAGCTCAGGAATTCTCCAGAAATCGTTAGCTTGGTGATAAACCGCAAGCGCTAATTTTGGATGGTACTTTTTAATCAAGTCAAGGCTTCCTTCTAAAGCTTCATACTCTGCCCCTTCTATATCCATCTTTATAAAAGTAATTCTGTCGTTAACAAGTGAGGTTAAAGGCGCAACTTCAATTACTATACTTCCTGAATCAGAGATCTTTGACTGTGGGCCTGAAATATCAAAGTATAGCTTATCTTTTTTATTTGATAATCCATACTCTAAATATTCAATATTGTTATGGTCTTTTAGCAATTCTTTTGCTTTAATTAAATTTCCTTTTTCGGGTTCAAAGAAATATACCTTGCTATAATCAGGGCACCTTTTAATAAATTCTTTTGTTGTAAAGCCGTCAAATCCTCCAACATCTAAAAAAACCTCATCTTTATCGAAACTATAAACATTTGAAAAGTATTGGTCTTCAAGTTTAAGTTCAAAACCTCTCATATATCTTAAATCATGAGACAAGCGAAAATTTATCAGGTTATAAAATTGATTTTTGGATATATCATCACAAAGTAAATTATAGATAGAATTGTACTTATCATAATTTTCATCAAAGTCTTCTTTAAAACCTTTCCAGAACTCTATTTCTAAATCCCTGTTATTTGAATACTTTATAAACGAGAACAAATCCAAAGATCTGAATTGATATTCTCTCATTCTTTTTTCTTCGGTTAAAGGAATGCCTCTGATAACCTCAAGCACCATGGCATTATTTTCCACATCGGCAATTCTAACCACCGGAACTCCAAAATAAGTTTTTTCATTTATTTTATCTGCAATAATACCGCTGATCGAACAAGTCCGTATAACTTGCCGTGCCGTTTCATTTACACCATAAACATATTTTGGTATTGTGTTACTGCTTAAAAATTCAGAAGTAAATTCTTTTGCGTAAAAATCTTCATAATGCTTATCAACCTTCAACATAAAATAAATTATTAAATATTATTCCATTATTTTAATTATCATTTCTCTCCTCAACACTTCTCTATCCAAATAAGGATACATATCTTCGTGCGGTTTAGAAACCATTTTACCGTCCGGTAATCTTTCTGATCTTACCTTTGGTTGAATCACTTGTAAAGGATCAAGCATTACTTCTACAATCACAGGTCCTTTCATATCCAATGCTTTTCTAATAACAGACCGCATATCATGATGGGTAGCTGTTTTTAAAAATGGTATTTGGAACCCGGTAGCAATCTTTTCCCAATTAGGACAAGATAAATTGCTGGCAGTATCAACTCCAACAAAAAAGCCGTTAAAAAAATTCTGCTGTGTATGTTTAATACTGGTGTATCCGTCATTATTGAAAATAAAAATTTTCATGGGTTGCTTATAATGAAACACCGTTTGTAATTCCTGTAAATTCAACATGATACCGCCATCGCCGTTCACACTGATAATTTCCCGGCCCGGTGCCGCAAAGCCGGCCCCTACCGATGCCGGAAGACCATATCCCATGGGGGTAAATCCTTCGTTACTGAAAGCAGTCTGGCCGGGTTTTACTTTGAATGCCACTGCTGCGCAGTGGTATGCCGCTCCCTGGTCCCAAACTAAAATATCTTCCTTCTTCATTTCCTCTGACAATACATCATAGAAATAATAAGAGCTTATATATTTCTCATCTTGTTTCATCTCATCCGTCACATTCGGGAATATGGTTTTCCAATGAGTAATTCTATTCATCCATTCCGAATAATCCGGAAACTGCAAATCTTTCACAGCCTCATTCATTTGCTGTATAAAATCTTTGGCATCGCATTGAATCGGTAAATCGATATTAAGAAAACAGTGATCGATCTGGGCTTTGTCAATATCAATCACTACTTTTTTAGCTTCCCTGGCAAAAGTATGAGGTTCATACCCTACCAACGTTACAGCCAGCCTGCTTCCTACACTTATAAACAAGTCTGAATTTTGTATAGCGAAATTAGCGGCGCGCTGCCCAAAATTACCGGCAAAACCGGCCATATAGGGATGATTATGCGGCACCACATCAAATGCACTCCTGGTGGTCACAACAGGTGTTTTTAATGTTTCAACCAAATTTAAAAATGCTTTTTGGCTTTGTGTAAGGGTAACGGCATGGCCCGCTAATATAATGGGGCGTTTAGAATTTTTAAGTAAAGTAATCAGCTCCTGAATTTCTTTAATTTCTTTATTTTTAAATAATTCAGGATATTCATTTTCAGGTTCAAATTTAATAGAAGCTTCTACGTCAATCTCTGCCGATTGAATATCTAAGGGAACATCAAGCCATACCGGCCCGGGTCTTCCGCTTTTAGCTAAAAAAATAGCTTTTTCTATATGATAAACAACCTTCTTGGGATCTTTAATAGTTACCGCATATTTGGTAATAGGCTCAACTATTTTTGCAATCGTTACTTCATGAAATCCCTTTTGTCTTAATCCTGTATTTTCAATTAAATGAGCCGTTTTTGCCTGTCCCGATAAAACCAACATGGGTATGGAATCAGTCCATGCACAACCAACCCCTGTAATAGCATTGGTACCTGCAGGGCCGGTGGTAACCAATGCAACACCAAAGTTTTTTGAAACGCGCGCGTAAGCTTCTGCAGCCATCGTACAAGCTTGCTCATGATGGTTGGGAACGTATTGAATTGTTTTGCTTCTTCCCAAGGAATCTATCAGGAACATTCCTCCTCCACCCGTTACTGTAAAAATATGCTTTACACCTTCTTTTTCTAACCTGTTAATAATATAATCTGAAACTCGAATCATGATAAAAATTAATGCGCTTTTATACTTATTTTGCTAAATATCCTCCGTCAACCGGAATAATAACACCGTTTAAAAAATCGGATGCAGAAGACGCTAAAAAGATAACTGTCCCTTTTAAATCTTCCGGCTTGCCCCAACGACCTGCCGGGGTTCTTGATAAAATAGCAGGTTCCCTGTCAGGATTACCAACCAATGCTTCCGTTAAAGGCGTATCCATCCAACCCGGTGCTATGGCGTTAATATTTATTCCTTTCGGCCCCCATTCGTTGGTAAGCGTTTTAGTTAATTGTGCTACTCCGCCTTTACTTGCCGCATAGGCAGGTACTGTAAAGCCTCCCATAAAGCTTAGCATGGAAGCTATATTAATAATTTTTCCGTGACCTTGTTTTATCATTTCACGCCCTGCTAATTGGCACATGGTAAACACGGTTGTTAAGTTTAACTCCAGTACAATATCCCAATCTTCTATCGGGAAATTTTCACTCGGATGTCTTTTT
>JBBRHI010000277.1:0-4769 GCA_038222995.1 Bacteroidia bacterium
ATCCAAGGGTAAAAACCAGTTTTTAGTAAGTTTTAAAACCGGCTTGCTTCCGCTCAGTGTTGATTTCGGATTGATGAGGTCTGTTGCATTTAAGGTGCTTCCGCATTTTTCACATTGATCCCCGTAAGCACTTGGATTAGCACAGTTAGGGCAGGTTCCGGTAATATAACGGTCTGAGAGAAACTGTTTTGCTTCCTCGTCATAATACTGTTCTGTGATTTCTTCCGTAAAAACACCTTTGTTATAAAGCGTTTTAAAAAAATCGGAAGCCGTTTGATGGTGAATTTGCTTTGAAGTACGGGAATAAATATCAAAGGAGATTCCGAATTCCTTAAAGGAATCGCCCATTATTTTATGGTATTTATCCACGATCGCCTTTGGTGTAGTGCCTTCTATTTTTGCCCTGATGGGAATGGCAGCGCCATGTTCGTCGCTGCCGCAAATAAATAAGACATCTTCTCCTTTACTTCTTTTATACCTTACATAAATATCGGAAGGTAGGTAGCAGCCTGCCAGATGGCCTATATGGAGCGGGCCGTTAGCATAAGGCAGTGCAGAAGTAACAAGTGTACGTTTATAAGTAGCAGGCATAGTGATGATTAATAGAAAAAAATAGTGTAAAATTGTGTAAAGATAGCATTAAACTTTTATTCATTAAAACTCAAAATGTATGGCAAGCAACGGTAAAGAAATATGGAAAGCAATTCCATCGTTAAAAGGAACCACCAATAGGAATTACGCGGTCTCCAACCATGGAAGACTCGCCTCGTTTGACACAGACTTAACTAATAAATTAATGTTAAAACCGCACTTAAACGGAGGTTTTCCTTTAATATCAGTGAACAGCAACGGCAAGTCAAAAGCATTATTTATCCATAATGCGGTTGCCGAAGTATTTTTGAAGAAACGCAACCCGAAATGTATACGCGTTATTCACCTCGATCATAACAAAGCAAATAATGAGGTTTCCAATTTAAAATGGGTTACCCAAGCCGAACAAATAGAGCATATCAAAAAGAGCCCTCTAGTGCGCGAAGCGATTGCCCGTAAGGTACATACGGGAGCAACCGCTAAAAAATTAGACGAGAAAAAAGTGATCCGTCTTAAAAAAGAATTATGGGACCCTAAACGTAAAATCACCCTTAAAAAACTGGCCGAAAAATACGGTATTGCCGAAATGAATTTATACCGCATTAAAAGCGGTGAAATGTGGTTTCATGTGCATGTAGAGGGTGAGCCCATGTTTACTAAATATAAAGAGCAATTAAAAAACATTGAGTTCCATAATAAAAAAGAAGCTAAAGCAACCGCAGAAAAAGTAAAAAAAGTAGCTGCTGCCAAAAAAGTGGTAGAGGAACGTAAGAAAAAAAGTGACGCGGATAAAAAATCAAAAGCATCAAAGTCTGCGTCAAAAAAAGAATCAAAGACTGTTTCTAAAAAAATAAAAAAGCCGGAAGATAAAAAGTCAAAGACTCAAAAAAAATCAAAAGAAAAAGGCAAAAAGGACAAGAAAAATAAAAAGGGTAAAAAAAAGTAATATGATGCAGCCTTCTTATTTAAAAAAAGGAGATACCGTAGCTATCGTTGCTACTGCAAGAAAAATAAGCAGAGAGGAAATACAGCCGGCCGTAACTTTTTTAGAGAGTTACGGCCTTTCTGTTGAGCTTGGTGAAAATTTATTTATGACAGATCACCAATATGCCGGAGCCGATACGCAACGCATTGATGATCTGCAAAAAGCATTAAATGATCCGAATATAAAAGCAATTTTTATAGCACGGGGCGGTTATGGTACCGTGCGGCTTATAGAATCACTCAATTTTGACGAGTTTTTAAAATACCCGAAATGGATCGCCGGTTATAGTGACGTAACGGTAATGCATAATGTTGTTTATAATTTAAATATTTCAACCTTGCATTCAACCATGCCGGTTAATTTTCATAAGGATGAGGAAGCCACGAAAAGCATGATGCAGGCCTTGTTCGGTGAATTGAAAGTTATTGACGTTCCTGCCGGAAAGGCAAATCGTTTGGGTAAAGCAAACGCGAAAGTTGTCGGCGGAAATTTATCGTTGATGTATTCTCTTTCAGGAACGCCTTACGATATTAATACAGCCGGCACTATTTTATTTTTAGAAGACCTTGATGAATACCTGTATCATATAGACCGGATGATGATGCAGCTAAAATTAGCCGGAAAATTAAAAAACCTGTCAGGTCTTGTGATTGGTGGCATGACGGACATGAAAGATAATGCAGTGCCATTCGGGAAAACTGCCGAAGAAATTATTTTGGATGCCGTGAAGGATTATAATTACCCTGTATGTTTTAATTTTCCTGCCGGGCATATCGCTAAAAACTTAGCCTTATATCTTGGCCGGGAAGCCGAATTGATTGTGACAAATGAAAGTGTAACTTTGACATATCTTTAAAAAAAGTATAATAACATGTTCTGTAAAACAAGCGATCAATTAAACATCTACTACGAAATTCATGGGAATGAGAAAGCCCCCGAAACTATTGTATTTTTAAATGGGCTTTCGCAGTCTACCGTGGCGTGGGTGTTGACGATCCCTTCTTTTAAAAAAGAGTATAGAATAGTTTTAATTGATTTCATTTTCCAAGGGAAAAGCGATAAAACAGGGGAGTGGAGAAACTTTGATCAGCACGCTAAAGATTTGGTATTTGTATTGGACGAATTAAAGTTACAAAAGCCTATTATTGCCGGTTTATCTTATGGAAGCATGGTGGCGCAGCATTTTGCGGTTAATTATCCGCACCGACTTTCTAAATTAATATTGATGGCAACCTTTGCCAGTAAAACTCCTTATTACGAGGCTATTGAACTCTCATGGTGGCGCGCCTTAGAATTTGGCGGCTATAATTTAATGTTAGATATTATGTTGCCTACAGTTTTAAGCGAGCGCTATTTTTCTAATCCTTTAATGCCTATTGATTTGATGAAGCAGGCGAGGCAAGATGCACAGGATGACAAGCAATCTTTATTTAAATTAATGCGCGCTACGAAAGAACGCCCGGATTACAGGCCTGAGCTAAAAAAAATTGCTGTTCCTACTTTGGTAATACAAGGCGAAAAAGACATGCTGCTTCCCGTACATTTAGCGGATGAAGTAGCTAAAGCTATTCCGGGCGCAAAACTTGAGATAATCGCTCATGTGGGCCATACGCTTAACCTGGAGGCGGTGCCCCAAATGTGCGCGCTGATCAGCGATTTTATTAAAAATTAAGAGTAAGGTCAGCAATTATTTCTATTTTTGAGGTTCAGTTTTTTACAATGGAAAATAATTTTATAGAGGAGTTAACCTGGCGCGGTGTTTTACACGATATCATGCCGGGTACAAAAGAACTATTAGCAAAAGGTGCTACAACCGGTTATATAGGATTTGATCCTACTGCTGACAGTTTACACGTTGGAAGCTTAGCGCAAATTATGACTTTGGTTCGTTTCCAGAAAGCAGGCCATAAACCGTTAGCATTGGTGGGTGGCGCAACCGGTATGGTAGGTGACCCAAGCGGTAAATCAGCCGAACGTAACTTATTGGATAATGAAACGCTTAATAAAAACGTAGACGGAATAAAAAAGCAACTAAGCAAATTTTTGGATTTTAATACTTCTGCAAACGGAGCAGAGCTTGTAAATAATTACGATTGGTTTAAAAATTATTCCTTTCTTGATTTTATTCGTGATGCCGGTAAGCATATTACCGTAAACTACATGATGGCTAAAGATTCTGTTAAGAATCGTATAACGGGTGATACAGGAATGTCTTTTACGGAGTTCAGTTACCAGTTAATTCAAGGCTATGATTTCTATCATTTATGGAAAGACAAAAAGTGCATGCTCCAGATGGGCGGCAGTGACCAGTGGGGAAATATTACAACGGGCACTGAATTTATCAGGCGTAAGGCAGGCGGTGAAGCGTTTGCATTAACAACACAGCTTATTAAAAAAGCGGACGGCACAAAATTCGGGAAATCGGAAACCGGGAATATTTGGCTGGATGCAGAAAAAACATCGCCGTATAAATTTCACCAATTTTGGTTAAACGTAAGTGATGAAGACGCTAAATCATACATTCGTATTTTTACATTACTACCTAAAGCTGAGATCGAGGAATTGGAAAGTAGGCATGCCGGGGCCCCCCATGAACGCCATCTGCAGAAAGCATTAGCTGCTGAAATCACAGAGCGCGTTCATGATGCCAATGCTGTACAAGAAGCTGTTACTACTGCGGAATTTTTATTTAAAGCTAAAGCGGAAGATGTATCAAAGCTTAGCGGAACCGAATTTGAAAAAGTACTTGGCGGAATTGATACATTTGAAGTAAGTAAGCAAGACGTTATGCCGGACGTTTCTTTAGTAGATCTGCTGGTGGATAAAACTACTGTTTTCCCGAGTAAAACAGAGGCCCGCAAAATGATACAGGCCAATGCTGTAAGCCTTAATAAAACAAAGATAGCTGATGTAAATACCCGGGTAGCCATCGAAAATTTTACCGACGGAAAGTATTTACTGATCAGCAAAGGAAAAAAAGAGAATTACTTGATCAAATTAATTTAACTCTCTGCGACTTTGCGGTTAAACATAACAACAAATGATAAAAGATATTATATTTCCGGAAGTAGAAGACATAGCTGTGGCCATAGTACAGGAGCACGAAGGCTTGGATGAATATGGTGTATATTTGATTAACCTAAAATCCGCCTCCATACTTAATGTATTAGTTACATCAACCGGTTACGGATTA
>JBBRHI010000278.1:0-4766 GCA_038222995.1 Bacteroidia bacterium
ACCTGAGACAAAAGGATAGATAGATTAAAGTATTAAGATTAAAGATCAGTTTTCCTATAACTTAATCTTAATACTTCATACTTAAATAATATAATACAACAACTCCGCGGCATCTGCGGGAAACAAAATAAATTTGACCTACTTCGATTATAACGCTACAACGCCGGTTGATAAGAGAGTATTGGAAGAAATGCTTCCTTACTTTTCGGAACATTTTGGTAATGCATCAAGTCATACTCACGCTTTTGGCTGGTATGCGCAGGGTGCAGTTGAAAAAGCAAGACAGCAAACGGCCGATTTTATCGGTGCGGAAATAAATGAAATCGTATTTACATCGGGTGCTACAGAAGCCATAAACATGGCCCTGAAAGGCGTTTTTGAAGCTTATAAAACAAAAGGCAATCATATTATTACCTGTAAAACAGAGCATAAAGCGGTTTTAGATACCTGCGCGTATTTAGAAGAACTTGGTGCAATTATTACGTATTTAAATGTTGACAGGGAAGGAAGGATTGATTTGGATGAATTAAAAAGCAGCTTTACTCCGCAAACTATTTTGGTATCTGTAATGGCCGCCAATAACGAGACCGGTGTATTACAGGATCCGGATAAAATTGCAGCAATCACACATCAACACAATGCCATTTTTTTTAGCGACACTACTCAACTGGCCGGCAAGCTGCCTATGGATGTGAATGAAATGGGATTAGACCTATGCTGCCTTTCCGCTCATAAATTATACGGCCCGAAAGGCGCCGGCGCTTTATATGTAAGACGTAAAAACCCCAGGGTAAATTTAATTCCTTTATTACACGGCGGTGGACATGAAAACGGAAAACGAAGCGGCACGTTAAATGTACCCGGAATTGTTGGATTGGGAAAAGCCTGCGAAATTGCCGGGAAAGAGTTTTGGGACAACAACACCCATATTTCTAAAATAAGAGGCTATATCGAGCATCAGTTGCTTGAAATTCCCGATCTGAGAATTAACGGGTCTACCAGGTACCGTTTATATAATACATCAAACCTATATTTCCCTAAATTGAAAGACGGAAGTACCTTATTTAGCCGTATAAAAAATGAATATGCCCTATCCTTAGGCTCTGCATGTACTTCCGCACAAGCCGAACCTTCTCACGTATTACTAAATATGGGTTTATCCAAAGAAGAAGCAGATAATTGCATCAGGATTTCTTTAGGAGCTAAAAATACACTTGAAGAGGTTGAAAAGTTTTCAAAAATGATTTTATCGCTTTACTTATAACATTCGTCTGCAAAAAACATTCAAACAGCTTCACTAGCACGTTACTAACCGTATTTTATTCATTATTAACGGATTAGCCTTTTGATTTTTTAGGTTAAATAACTATATTTGCATGTTAATATTTAAAATTAAATTTAAATGGCATCTAATTCAATCCGATTTAACACGGCAAACCGTACTTTCTATTTAACGGCAAAAAAACGAGTTGACGAATACTTTAAAGCAAACAACCTTTCCCGTTACGGTAATTATAAAATGGTTATTAAATCTATTTTTATGTTTACCTTATATTTCACACCCTTTTTCCTTCTCATCACCAATACGTTTCATAATTTATGGATCGAATCACTTTTATGCGTGATCATGGGGTTTGGCATGAGCGGCATCGGCCTTTCAATAATGCACGATGCCAACCATGGATCCTACGCACGCAATGCAAAGTTAAACGCCTTAATGTGCAGAAGCATGAATTTTATTGGCGGAAGCTCTATTAACTGGCAATTACAACACAATACGCTGCATCATACCTATACAAATATTCACAATCACGATGAAGATATTGCCCCTATGGATTTTTTACGATTTGACCCGCATGCTCCGCTTAAAAAAGTACATAAACTGCAATTTTTGTATGCCTGGTTTTTTTACGGTTTAATGACTATTATGTGGGCTACTACTAAAGATTTCCAACAACTGTCGCGTTACAATGAAATGGGGCTGTTGGCCGTAAAAAAAACAACTTATAAAAAAGAGCTTGGTTTATTGATCCTTAATAAATTATTTTATTTAGGTTACAGTGTCGGCTTACCTTTATTGATCATGGAAAATCCCTGGTATCAAATTATTACAGGTTGGTTAATTATGCATTACGTGTGCGGAATGATCCTGGCACTGATCTTCCAACCTGCACATGTTATTGACTTAACAGAATTTCCTGTGCCGAATGAAACCGGTAATATGGAAGACGACTGGGCCGCTCATCAATTAAAAACAACTACAAATTTTGCTAATAAAAGTTGGGCTTTCTCATGGTTTGTGGGCGGTTTAAACTTCCAGGTAGAACATCATTTATTCCCTAATATTTGCCATGTGCATTATAAAAATTTAGCGCCTATTATTGAACAAACCGCTAAAGAATTTAATTTGCCGTATTATTCTAAAAAAACATTTGTGGGCGCATTAGCCGGCCATGCTAAGCTGTTATATGCTTTAGGCCGTACACCGCAGCCTGTTCCGGTAATGATTCCTGTAACGGCATAATACTTAACACACTATTGTTTAAAATGCAGACCTGTATAGGCTGCATTTTTTGTTTAAAACCGCTTACTTCGCACTTAAACAATCTGTTCAACTTATGCGCGTACATTTAATTGCTATCGGCGGAAGCGCTATGCACAATATGGCTCTGGCCTTACACGAAAAAGGATTTAACGTTACCGGCAGCGATGATGAAATAAACGAACCTTCTAAAACACGTTTACATAATGCCGGCATTTTACCAAAAGACATTGGTTGGTTTCCCGAAAAAATCACCAAAGATATAGATGCCGTTATTTTGGGAATGCATGCGCGGGAAGATAATACGGAATTGATTAGAGCTAAAGAGTTGGGGTTAAAAGTGTATTCGTATCCTGAATATATTTACGAGGCAACTAAAGATAAAACACGCGTCGTTATTGGCGGAAGCCACGGTAAAACTACTATTACCGCCATGATTTTGCATGTATTAAATTACCATAAACTGGATACAGATTTTATGGTAGGCGCTCAGCTGGAAGGATTCAATACGATGGTAAAATTAACTAAAGAAGCGCCTATTGCCATTATTGAAGGAGATGAATATTTAGCTTCACCGATTGACAGGCGTCCGAAATTCCATTTATATAAACCTAACATTGCAATATTAAGCGGCATTGCATGGGACCATATCAATGTGTTTCCCACTTTTGAAATTTATGTAAACCAGTTTGAAAAATTTGTTGACCTGATCGAACCTAACGGCGTACTTATATATTGCTCAAAAGATGCCGAATTAAAAAAGGTGGCCTCCAATTCAGGCAAAGCAAATCATATTGAAAAAATCCCCTACTCTGTCCCCAAACACCGTATTGAAAACGGAATTACTATTTTAGAAAATAACGGTAAAGATATTACGCTGCAAATTTTCGGGAACCATAATTTAATGAACATGAGCGGAGCACGATTGGTTTGTAATAAATTAGGTTTGAGTGACGATCAATTCTATGAGGCTATTCAATTGTTTAAAGGCGCAGCCAAGCGACTTGAATTAGTTACAAAAACCAACGATTTTGCTTTCTATAAAGATTTTGCACATTCTCCTTCCAAACTTAAGGCTACTACACAAGCCGTTAAGCAGCAGTTTAAAGGAAGATATGTTATTGCCTGTATGGAGTTGCATACCTTCAGCAGCCTGAACGAAACTTTTTTGGCTGAATACAACGGTGCTATGAACGATGCTGATGAGGCCATTGTTTACTTTAATCCGCATACAATAGAACATAAAAAGTTAAAGCCGATCACTGAAGAACAGGTTTTTAATTACTTTAATCGCAAGGATTTAAAAGTATTTACCGACAGTAAAACTTTGGAAGAGTACCTTAAATCAAAATCATTAAAAAATAATGTATTGTTAATGATGAGCTCCGGTAATTTTGACGGCATTGACTTTAAAAAGTTATCTTTGGAACTCAACTTTTAATTCGATTTTGCCTAAAGTACTGCGTATTATTAACCGGTTTAACATTGGAGGAATTACCTACAACGTAAGCTATTTATCAAAATTTCTGGAACCCGATTTTGAAACCTTATTGGTTGGCGGACCTGAGGAAGAGGGAGAGGACAGTTCATTATATATTCCTTTGGGATTAGGGCTAAAGCCTAAAGTTTTAAATCAATTTCAACGAAGCATAAATTTAAAGGCTGATTATAAAGCGTATACAGAAATTAAGCGGCTTATTAGGGAATTTAAGCCCGACATCGTTCATACACATGCCTCTAAAGCAGGGGCCGTAGGGCGTTTGGCAGCTATACATTGTAAAGTGCCTATTATTGTTCATACTTTTCACGGGCACGTATTTCATTCGTATTTCGGTAAATTAAAAACAGCATTTTATATTTTTATTGAGCGTTACCTTGCAAAACGCTCAACTGCTATCATTGCTATCAGTAAAAAACAAAAGCAAGAACTTTCGGAAACCTTTAAAATAATAAATAAGGAGCGAATACACATTGTACCATTAGGTTTTGATCTGCAAAGATTTACCGTAAATAAAGAGGAAAACCGAAAAAGCTTTAGAGATCATTATAACCTTACTGATGGCCAAATTGCTATCGGCATTATAGGCAGACTGGCACCCGTAAAAAACCATCGTTTATTTATTGAAGCATTATATCACCTCAAAAAAAACGGTATCGTTAATTTTAGAGCTTTCATTATTGGTGACGGGGATATTAAACAGGAGATAATGTGCTTTTGCCAAGA
>JBBRHI010000279.1:0-4731 GCA_038222995.1 Bacteroidia bacterium
ATAATCACCGGTTGCTTCTTTAATACCGGTATGCAATGCCGCTCCTTTTCCTTTATTAATATCATGCTTGCGGTATTGTATATTAAGCTCAGGATTTTGTGATTGATAAGTAAGGATCGCCTTTTCGGTATCATCTTTTGAGCAATCATTCACAATAATAATTTCTTTTGTAACACCTTCGTTAAGTTCTACGCTTTTAATTTTATTTAAAATTAAATGAATCGTTCTTTCCTCATTGTAGGCGGGTATTACAATAGATAACAGCATATATAAATTTATTGCCTTAAAGTTAAAATTATTAGTCGGAAGTTAAGGTTTGTTTTTATAAAAAATACAGAATTTTTCATCAAAGCATTTCAATCCCCTGTAGTTTGATAACTGGCCTTTAAATCGATCTTCCTCTGAATTGTGAATTATTAGTATATCCTGGTTTGTAATACTGTCTAAAGGAGTAAGGCTTATCGCCGTATCCGGGTATTTTTCATTACAAAGAAACTTTATATATTCCGCAGGATAAAATTCAAAGCCTGCGTTGGTCATAGAAATGCTGTGAATGTTTTGGAGCTCCCTGTCTAATCCTATCTTCCTGATTTCAGCTATTTCATAATCGATCTTTGCATTGAATTCATGATTGCTCTTAAATTTTGCCTGTGAAAAGATGAGGGTGCCCGTTACGATAAAAATAAATTTTTGGCCTAATCCTGCCTCTTTCATAACAGGGATATGACGTATTAAAAAAGACTTAAGTTCAGTTATTATAAAGCCGATACAAACAGCGGCAGGAAAAATTAAATACAACCAGGTCCTTTCAAAAGGCAGTAGCCTGTGCAACAATAAAATAAAGGGAGGAGAAATCAGCATAAAAAATGAGAATAGGATCAAAAACAAATCTCTATCTTTTTTTATAATTGCTCTGTAAACCAAGCATGCTAGGGTTATTCCGCACAGGCAAACTAAGCTGTAGGGGTTAAAAAATAAATAGTTTGAAACATCCTTGAGGTGCCCGGTAATAATAGCGCTTAATCCCGGAGAAGTTAAGGAGAATTTGGTTACTCCGCCATTGGGGTTTACCAGCTTTTGAGGGCTGTTTAGAAGCAGGATAAAGCTATATCCTATAAAAACTAATAACCCGGTAATAATACATTCTTTTACAAAGTTAAATAACCCTTTTTTTTGTTCTTGAATCAATACGTAAATAAAACGGACGCTGTAAACCGGCAACAGTACATACAAAAACGACGGTACAGAAAGCATTCCCAAAAAGCCTGTCAACACAAAAAGGCTGCGGTATTTTTTTGAAAAAGGATCCTCTTTTAATTTAACGACAGCATATAAAATTAATACACAACATAAATTTACAAAAGCATAGCCTCTTGCACTAAAGGAAAAAAGCTGAAAAGGATAAATACACATGATGAAACCGACACTAATAACGGCGACGGTTCCTCCAAATTGACGGTAACAAAGCTTAAAAAAATACCAAACGGTTACCATTGTTGCCAATAAAGCAGGGATCCTTATTAAGAGTTCGATACTTCCGGGTAATTGAACAAAAAAAGAAGTAACACTATTATAAAGCACATGGTTATTGGGAACAGGATAGTAAGAGACAGATGTCCATATACCTTTTCCTGAAAATATACTGTAAGAGAAAAGTTCGTCATATCCTAAAGGCACGGAAACCATTAAATAACAAAGTCCGATAAAAAAAGCGGATAGTATTAATAGAAATGATACCCTTATATTCTTATCGAGCGATCTTAAAAAACGGGTATTATTCGGAAACGAATTGTATAAAGTAGTAGAAACGGTGTTGACCAAAAAAGATGTGAATCGTTTTTTTTGCAAAGTAAAATAGTCTAACCACAACGATACGAGCCATATTAAAATGGGGAACAAAACTATTTTAAAGATTTTAAAGCCTGATTTAAGCGTTTGGTTTGATAAAAGCGAATCAACGTACTCTTTGCTGCTGTTAGCAAATACAACTTTTATGGCATCTTCATAATAAGTTGAGATCAAAAATAAAACCGGTTGTAATACAAGCCCTGTAAACAATAGCAGGACAGTAATATCGAACCCCGTTTTAGCTGTTGAACCCGCTTTAGCCATGTGTACTTTAATTTTGTAAAAAAGTAAATTTACTTAATTATGTAATAAGAGGGGAGTTATTGATTCTGTTTTAATAAAAAAGAGATGCCTTATGAGCATCTCTTTTTAATTTTAAAGAGGAGGATCTATTTTTTTTTGTAACCGAATACTTTTTTTAACAGGTCGGTCACGCGAGCCATAGGGTCTTTTCTTATTTTAGCTTCTTCATCGGCTATGAGCACCATTAAGCCGTTAATTGCTTTTACGCATACATAATCATCCAGGTCGGGATTTTGTTTTTTAACACCCGGTATCCTGTTATAGGTTGTTACCAAGGGGGTCCAGTAAGCCGTTACATTTACTTTAGCAATAGCTTCTTTAACCGTAGGCATAAATTTTTCTTTTAAGGGTGCAAATGTTTTTTCTCTTAAATAATGAGTAGCTGCCGTATCGCTTCCGTTTAATATGGTAAAGCCGTCGCCTACGCTCATGCCTGTAATAGCATCAACAAATACCGGCGCCGCTTTTTTAGCGGCTTCTTCAGCTGCCCTGTTTAATGAAGTTTCAAACTCATCTACTTTTTTCTGATAACCTAGCTTTATTAAACGCGCTTTCATATCCTGTGCTTCTGCAGGCCATGGTATAAAAAGCCTGGCGTTTTTTAAATAACCGTCAGCTTTTGAGGCGCTTGCCGAAGAATTATTGGTTCCTACGCTCAGGGCTTCTTTTAATCCTTTTATAACTTCATCATTTGTCAATGTCGGCGTTGCGGTGTGGCTTCCGGTTGCTACATTGGTAGCCGTGTGAATGATCTCCGTAGAATTGGTTTTTACGGCATTCCAGGCATTGTTTAAAGTTTGTGAGTTCGCAGATAAACTTCCTGCAATAATAGCTGTTAAAAGAATGCGTTTAAGTGTCATAGTACTATTTTTAATGAAATAAATTATTAAAATGATGAATGCTAATAAGTTTTCCGGGACTCATTTCCCGGTTTTTAAATTTAAACTTAGTTTTACAAATATCTAATCAATTACCTTATGAATGCGGAACTTTTAACAATTGGTAACGAAATATTAATAGGACAGATTATTAACACGAATTCTGTATGGATGGCCCAGCAATTAAACGAAGCCGGCATTAGTGTTATACACATGAGCTCGGTTGCGGACGAAAAAGAAGCGATTCTGAAAGCCTTTGCCGATGCCGGGAAGCGTGCCGATCTTGTTTTAATTACGGGAGGCCTGGGGCCAACAAAAGATGATATTACAAAAAAAACAGTTTGTGATTATTTTGGGACAGAGCTTATTATAAATGAAGATGTGTTAAACGATGTTACCGGTTTTTTTAAAAAATTCGGTCGTGAAATCACAGACATTAATAAAAAGCAGGCCGAAGTACCTAAAGGAAGCATGGTGATACGAAACAAGAATGGTACCGCGCCGGGTATGTGGATGGAAAAAGATAATACCATTTACGTGTCAATGCCGGGTGTGCCTTTTGAAATGAAGGCGATGGTAACCAATGATATTATCCCTGAACTTAAAAAAAGGTTTATACTTCCGTTCATTTATCATAAAACGATATTAACGCAGGGAATAGGGGAAAGCGCTTTGGCTGAATTGATAAGCGATTGGGAAGATGCATTGGCCGGCAAAGAAATAGGACTTGCTTATTTACCTTCTCCGGGCATGGTAAGGTTGCGCTTAAGCAGCAAAGGATCAAATGAAAAAGAATTGCATCATAAAATTGAAGCAGAAGCACAAAAAGTATATCCATTAATACAAAAATATATTTACGGTTACGAAGAATATGGTAAAGAACAACCTGCGATGGAATCTATTTTAGGAGACCTTCTAAAAGAAAAAAACTTAAAGTTATGCCTGGCTGAAAGCTGCACCGGTGGTTATATATCGCATTTAATTACTAGTGTAGCGGGAAGTTCTGCTTATTACAATGGCGGCATTGTTCCTTACCATAATGAATTTAAACATGACCTGTTGGGGGTTGATGATTCTGTTTTTTCGAGCGTTGGCGCTGTGAGTAAAGAGTGCGTAGAAACTATGGCGAAAGAAGTGATGCGTTCCTTTAAAGGAAGTGCTTCCATTGCGGTATCAGGTATTGCGGGTCCCTCGGGAGCTACAGCGGATAAGCCTGTAGGAACGACCTGGATAGCCGTTGCAGTAAATGATAAGCTTATTTCCAAACACTTTATTTTTGGCGATAACAGGCAGCGCAACATTCATATGACGGCGATAACGGCCATGAATATGTTACGAAAATTAATTTTAAAAGAAAAAGAATGATAAATGAGCTTTCTTAGCTTTTAATTTTCAAAACATTTTAACTTTCTAAACTTATATGGAACTAGCATACAGAGAATACGGGGCAGGGCAGCCTTTAATTATATTACACGGGTTATTCGGACAAAGCGATAATTGGAATACGCTCGCCAAACGCTTTGCCGATAACGGTTTCAGGGTATTTGCAGTTGATCAGCGTAACCACGGCTTATCGCCACACAGTAATGAATGGAATTATAATGTAATGGCTTCCGATCTTAACGAGTTCATCAAATTTCATGATCTTCAAGATCCTATTTTATTGGGGCATAGTATGGGTGGGAAAACGGTAATGTTTTAT
>JBBRHI010000280.1:0-4716 GCA_038222995.1 Bacteroidia bacterium
GGTGTAATAGAAATATCTCTTGCTGAAAGGAATCACCTGGTCTTATTAACGATCAAAGATAACGGCATTGGTTTTGATGAGTTGAACATTCCTGAAAATTCGATAGGCATGGATATTTTAAGCGGGCTCGTGGAGCAGATCGAGGGAACTTGTGAATTAAAAACCACTCCCGAAGGGACTTTATATAAAATTTCATTTTCTAAAAAATAAACCCCATTTTTAGTGCTTAAAATTAAGTACAATGAGTTTTATTCTTTCAGAATTAAAAGGTAAAGTAATGGTGATTACTTTAAACCGCGCCGATAAATTTAACAGCTTTAACCGTGAAATGGCTTTAGGGCTCCATGATGCACTGGATCAGGCATCGGATAATACCGAAGTAAGAGCCATTGTATTAACGGGCTCAGGAAAAGCATTTTGTGCAGGCCAGGACCTGGCAGAAGCCATAGATACCAAAGGCCCCGGAATTCCGAAAATTGTTGAAGAGCATTATAATCCTATAGTAAGCCGTATAAGAGCTATTGAAAAGCCAATTATTGCCATTGTAAACGGTGTGGCTGCCGGGGCGGGCGCAAACATTGCCTTATCCTGCGACATTGTAATAGCGGCAGGCTCAGCATCATTTATCCAGGCCTTCAGCAAAATAGGATTGATCCCCGATAGCGGCGGAACCTTTTTTCTTCCGCGTTTAATAGGTTTTCAAAGAGCATCGGCTTTAATGATGACAGGCGATAAAGTTACTGCAGCAGAGGCGTTGCAAATGGGAATGATTTTTAAAGTATTTGCCGATGATGTGTTTATGGACGAAGGAATGAAAATAGCTGCAGGTTTGGCGGATATGCCTACTAAAGCCATCGGCTTAACCAAACGCTTATTAAACGAAAGCTTATTCAACACACATGCACAACAACTAAGTTTGGAAGGCAAGCTGCAGGTAGAAGCGGCTGCTACGTACGATTACAACGAAGGTGTAAAGGCCTTTTTAGAAAAACGGAAGCCGGTATTTAAAGGCAATTAGGCTATATTTACAAAGATCAGTACACCGCTTACAACCACGTTTAGGTAAAACAAAGCAAGGCATAATTTAGCTTTTCCCTGTGCAATTAATACAGCATTACCTGCCATGGTTAAAGCAGTAACAGCGGCCAGCCATAGCACATCGGCTTTGTTTTGAAGAATAAACATGGCTGCTATGCCTCCAAGGCAGCTTTGAATCGTAATATAAATGGCCATCATTCCAAATCGCGTGGCTTCAAATTGATCGGCCTGCTTAGTGAACCATCTGTTTAAAATGTCATTTTGAGTGCGTTGTTGATTAGCGTGTAATACACTTGTTCTGTTGTTTAAATTTAGTGTTTCCATGAGGTTGTTTTTTAGAGTTTATAATTAATATATTAAGACCTTTTTATCCTTTATTGCATCAATTTTTTTTTTATAGTTTTAAAAATGTTGATCCATCCTTTAGTCCTAAGGAAAGTTCAGTAAGGTTAGTGCTTTCCAGCATGTGTATAATACTGTTCCTGATGGCTTTAAACTGGTGGTGAACAGGGCAGGGAACTTTCTCAGAACATTCTTTCAGGCCCAATCCGCAACCTTTGTAAATAGAATCCCCGTCAATGGCCAACACAATTTGACTAAGCTTTACTTTACCGATCAGTTTTTTCTCAATTTCGAAACCGCCGTTAGGCCCCTTAACCGAACTGATAATATTATTTTTTGAAAGCTGTTGCAAAATTTTAGCGGTAAAAGCTTCGGGCGAACCTATTTGTTTGGCAATGGTTTTTAAGCTCGAACGTTTTTCCTTATGCGATTGGCTTGCAATATAAATGCTGGCCCTGATTCCGTATTCGCACGCTTTTGAAAACATTTTTTAAACTTTACGGTACAAATATAAACAAAATTTTATATTCGGACAAATTTATCCTTTATTTTTTCTGTCAGCGGTATTAAACCTTCTATGTTTACAATTTTATTGTATCGCGGCATAAAAAAAGCGTTATACAGGTAATTTTACTGCTATGACATATTATAAAATTTTACTCTTTGCTTTTATATTTCTTTCTGTTTGTGCTTACGCACAACCTAAAAAAGAATATTACGACAACGACCAAACACAATTAAAATCGGAAACGAATATTGTAAAAGGCATTCCGCACGGCAAGCATACAGAATATTATAAGAGTGGGGTAGTGTCACGCAAAGGTTATTTTTATAATGGTAAGGAAGACAGTACCTGGTACTTTTATTACGAAACAGGAAAGGTAAAAGCGATAGAAACGTATCACCGTTCAAAAAAGAACGGGCATAACCGTTACTACTTTAAAACCGGGGAATTAGCACAGGAAACGGTATTTAAAAATAACCTGGCCGATAGTATCTGGACCTCTTATTACGAAAACAAAGTTGTAAAAAGCCGCGAATCATTTGTGGAAGGAAAAAAACAGGGTGAATGGCTGTATTACTTTGCTAACGGGCAACCGGAAAGCTCGGGTAAATTTGAAAATGACGTGAAGCAGGGGGAAGTAAAAACATTTTATAAATCGGGGAAAGAAGCTTCCGTAATGACTTATGATAAAAATAAGCCGAGCGGAATAGCAAAAGAATATTATGAGAACGGGCAGTTAAAAATAGAAAAGCGTTATGATCCGTTTAAACAAAAGGAGCAACGGAAGAACGGGATTCAACCCTTGTGTATTTGCTCACGATGAATGATGAAAAAGGAAAGCCGATCATTGCTAACGGTAACGGCACTGTAACCGCACAGTATGCAAGCGGAATTATTAAAGCTCAGGGCGCTTATAAAGAGGGATTGATGGACGGCATGTGGCGCTACTTTCACCCTAACGGTGAGCTGGATTACAGCGCTACCTTTGAGAACGGGCAGTTAAACGGGTATTATTCCTCCTATTACGAAAATCATAACATAAAAAGTGAAGGCCCATTTGTAAACGGCAAGAAAAACGGTCTCTGGAAATTTTATACCGAAAAAGGTGAAAAAGTGATGGAAGGTACGTTGAAGGAAGGGCTCCGAAACGACCGCTGGACATACTACTACACGAACGGCACTAAAGAATCGGAAGGCTATTTTTTAGACAATAAGCAAACCGGTACCTGGGAATATTTTTATCCTACCACCGAAAAATGGAAGCTGGGTAACTTTGAAAATGATTTAAAAACCGGTAACTGGGTAACCTGGTATGAAAACGGAAAAAAATTGCAAGAAGGCTCATACGTTAAAGGTAAGGAAACAGGTAGTTGGCAAAGCTGGTACAGTAACGGGCAATTAAAAGATGAGGGTACTTTTAAAGACGGAAAGCTGGAAGGAATGTGGCAGGGATGGTACAGTAACGGGAAACAAAATTACCTTGGCAAGTATGATGATAAAGAAAGAAAGACGGGTTTA
This sequence comes from Bacteroidia bacterium, assembly GCA_038222995.1. GTDB lineage: Bacteria > Bacteroidota > Bacteroidia > B-17B0 > Aurantibacillaceae > UBA4416. Next base: position 3,404 of record JBBRHI010000280.1, read on the forward strand.
TGGCAATATTGGTTTGAGACAGGGCAATACCGGGAAACGGGCAATTATGTGAGCGGTATTAAACACGGGCATTGGACAAGTTATTTTGAGAAAGGAAACTTTATTGATTCGGACGGAAATTACAGCAAAGGAAAACAAACCGGCAAGTGGACTTATTACTATGAAACAGGAGGTATTATGAGAGAGCAGCGCTTTAAAGACGGGCATCTGTCAGGGAAATCAACGACTTACTACAGCAATAATAAAATTCAATCCGAGTGCAATTATAAAGTAGTAAGCGACAAGCGTAAAGGAAAAAAACAAAGTCTGGCCGACGGTGATTGGATCTTTTATGATAAATCAGGTAAGGAAATAAGCCGGATCACTTACAAAGACGGTGTGAAAAAGTAAAGTAAAAAATAATAAGTATTGTATTTAAATAAGTATTAAATTTAACATATCACAAAATAATTTTTATGCGGATACATGTTAAATTTTTTATTGTTACTGCCACGGTAAGTTTGTTAATGTCTGCTTGCGGTTCCGGTAAACATGATGATGATGACGATGATACAGTAGAAATTGTTGATATGGGATTAGATTCTCAAAAAATTTCAGCACAAAATGTTTTTAACGCTTTACCGGCACGCGATAAAATAATTTCATTAACTGCTGAAGCCGGTGCTGAGTACAACCCGATGATCCTAAATGATCCGAGTTCAGTAAACAGGTATTCTTTAGAAAGCAGTAAAGCCCTGAACCTTGGTGTATATGGTGCCGATTTAAATATTACCGGTGTGTTTGAGCAAACACAGGAGTCTATGCTTTTTCTTAAATGCGTAAATATTTTAGCGAAAAATTTAGGGGTAAGCAAATCGTTTGATGAAAAAATGATAGACCGCATGTCCGCTAATAAATCGAACAGGGATTCTACATTAGAAATTGTTTCCCAATCATTTAAAAGTGCCGATAAGTATTTAAAAGATAACGGGCGCCCCGGCACTTCTTCTCTTATTGTTGCCGGCGCATGGATAGAAGGGATTTACCTTGCCATCAGCACAGCGAAAGAAACTAAAAATGAAATGATCGTAAAAGAAATTTACGGTCAAAGTGAATCTTTAAAATATTTGATCCAATTGCTTGAGCAATCAAAAATTTCGGATGATGCAAACTATATATTAACCGATCTAAAGCAATTGCAAACCGTGTTTGATGCCAAGAAAAACATATACACTGTTGCTTCCCTATCGAGCTTAGATAAAGCATCTGTCGAATTAAGAACTAAAGTTATTTCAGGAAAATAATATGCCGGTCATTTTACCCGTAAACGGAAT
>JBBRHI010000281.1:0-4710 GCA_038222995.1 Bacteroidia bacterium
AATAACCTCTGCTCTCTATTTAAACACATCAGCAGGGCAGTTGAACAAAGTATTCTTACTTCTTCTATTTCTTCTTCGCTAATTGCTGAGGTTTCCGGCTCTAAAGAAAAGCCGGAATAGGCAGCCGGATAGTTTTGTAAAAGCTCTTCCGTTTTTTGCTTTGGTAAATTAAGAAAGTGATTAAACGCTATACGATAAAGCCATGTTCTGAACGCGCTTTCGCCCCTAAATGTTTTTAACCCCGTAATAACTTTAATTAATACTTCCTGAGTTGCATCTAATGCGTCATCCGGATTTAAAAACAACTTTAATGATATGTTGTAAACATAATCCTGATGAAGTTTTATTAGTTTTCCAAGAGAATCTTTGTTACCGGCAACTGCTTCCTTAATGAGTGCTTTTTCTACTTCAGGATTGTACTTTTCTTTAAACATAACTTTATTGTTTTTCAATACTCTTATAAAATTAACAAATAATTTAACGGGTAATCCACACCTTAACCTTAAAAGAATCAAGGATTGCGTACTTCCAACAGGATACCGAAGTTTTTATTTATTGTCAGTAAACGCTTCAAGTATTTTTGCTGCAACAATTCCCGGTTTAATAGCATTGGAAAGAGTTTCATCTACTTTTATATGCAACAACCTGATTACTCAATAAAACCGGTACCTTAAACCATTCTGTATTTTGATATAAATACGTTTTTAAGAATAATTCTGCCTTGCCTTTTGAAATGAAAAAAAGAATGACCCCTTTGCTGTTGTTTTTATCTAAGACTAGGTAGGCTCTAAATAAACCCTCCTGTTTTTTAAATGCCGTTTTAGCCTCCGGTTCCGATAAGGAATGAAGAAATAGTGCCACGCATTTCGATTGATTTTCAGGATAATGTTCGTTTTGATTTAAGAAGGAAGTATCTGAAATTGCAGTAAAGTATTCAACTATAGGAATTACGCCTCTTTTTTTTCGAATGTCCTCAAACCATTTTGGCGTATACCAATTCTCCGCTTTTTGTTTGTTATCCCAAAGATAAATACCGCCAAAGTATTTCTTTCCATTGATATTATTGATTGAGAAAGCTTTATACTTCAAGCCATCCACTTTTTGATAAGTGGGAATAACTTCTCTAAACTTAGAATTTAACAAAAAGTTAAAGCCATACCATGGTGCTTTTGATTTAACAATTGTAATTACTTTTGATTCCATTTTTGGATTGTTTAAATTTTGATTCATTAGATTTTCTTGGGCTTTTAATGTGCTAATCCCGGCTGATAGAATGGCTATGGGCAGCCAATTTTTTAAATGTGTCATACGTTAGTTTATTTATGATTACTAACAATTAGACTAAAAAACCGGAATGTGTTACAAAAGTCCCGGTTACCTATTTTGAAAAATTCGCAACTAATCGGGCTAATGATAGTTGAATCGGTCTATATGTGCTGATTTAGTCGTATTCATACATGTTATTAATACGGTTAATCTTTTTCAGACTAAGCTATTTTACTAAATTCCACAGTATAATTTTTAACCTGAAAAGAGAGGAAATGTGATGTCAGCGGTTTGAATACGCAAAAAAGTATCGGAGTAAATACGATTTACTTCATATCACCATCGGAAAAAACCATTTTCCAAATAAGTAGTTCTATTACTTTTAATATTTAAAAACATCCACGCCGATCGCGTATCCGTAAATTGATTTATCTATGCGCTTGTAAATCCGGATTTTATTACACGCTTTTCCCAAATTGATTTTTGTCCAACTTTTTCCTCCGTCAATAGTTTCATAACCTGAATTCAGTGTGCCTATAAATCCATGGTTTTCATCTATAAAGCCTATTCCGAATTCCCGTGCGCCCGCATCTTCAATCACGTTTATTTCAATCCATGTTTTACCGCCATCTGTTGTTTTTGCAACTCGCTGCTGTTTTACGTTAGGGTCCGGGTTATAAGACTGAATAGTTACATACCCGACTTTATCCGTTGGAAAGGAGGCTTTCCATGTAGTTTCAAAAGGACGGGACGATTGGTAAACCTTTATCCAAGTTTTACCTCCATCCGTTGTTTTAAGAATTAACGCATTGGATTTTTCGATATTTTCATCTGAAGCAGCACAGGCAAACCCATTATGTTTATCAAGCATCTTTATATCAAAAAGCATTTTACAATCATCGTTCATACTTTGAGAACGCCAAGTTTCACCGCCATCCCGGGAGACCATCATATTAGCAGGGCTTCCTACACGGCCTACAGCATATACATGGTATTTATAATCTATGATCCCATGATTTATGTACTGCTCTTTAACAATATCTATTGCGCACAGTCCTTTAACATACGGGCCTTTATAGGAAACAGGATTCCATGTTTTTCCGCCGTCTATTGTTTTATAAAGGGGAACTGTATCTAAAACATTTGGAAAATAGTCGGCACCTACTGTGCCTACAAAACCAACTGTATCATTTAAAAATGCTATTGTTCTGAAAAAGGTGCCTTTTTTTTCGAATTGTTTATTCCAGGTTAAACCCCCGTCGTGAGTGTTATAAATACGTCCATAGCCATTAATATACCAGCCCGTATTTTCATTACTAAAATAAATATCATCTTGCTTGCCGGGATATGGTTCTGTATTGAGTTTAATCCATTCGGCCGGTTGAACCTTTGCGCCAAGTGATCCTTTAGTAAGTTCCTGCCCTTTAAACGTAAGGCTAACAAAAACAATTGATAGAGATAAAATAAAAATTCTCATGTTAGTTTTGTAATTAAAGTTTGATGCAAATTTTCTATAAGTATTCTCTGTGTTAAAAGGCTTTCTCCGGAGATACTTAATTTTTTAGCCTTCCAAAGATTAGGAAAAGCTATTTTATTTTTGGAAACAGAATACATCCAAAAAATATCTATAAAATTGACAAATAAATTAAACCTGTAAAATAAGGTCGGGGTTTTTTCATCAAATCCTAATTTTTTTATGGTTCGTTTATTGAAAAAATATGAGGTCCCAATAATGCTGATGGATTTTGGAAGTTCGCCTGATTCAATTTGCTTTATCAGATGGAGAAGCCCTTCAAGGTAATATATCAAAAGCCGATTTCTCATTTCGTTACCGGGCCTATACTTGCGCATAACAAATAAGTAATCAAAACTGCCGGCACTGTGAAGGTCTATTTGAATTTTGTTAGGCATATAGCCAATTAGCATTGGCGAATAATAAGTGTATATGCCTGTTAGCCGAAACGCCGGCGTGAAGCTAAATTGTGCGATGGGGATATACAGCAAAAAAAGGAAGTAAGCTAAAGGCGCTTCCGACGCTGCCTCAATAATTAAGAGGGCCGGATAAAACCCTAATATAAGAATCAGGGTTGCGTTAAACCACATTAAAAATGGCGCTTGTTTGTAAAAAATATTCATATCATTATTCTTACAACTTATTAAGCCATCATTAGAATAAACATCAATTCATTACCCGTGTTTTCAAACGCAACCGGAGCGAAGAGATACCATAACAAATAGTCAAAAATGTAATCCGGTTCTGTTTGATTCGAGTTTATCTTAACACCTGTTTTTCCTTTGTTAGTTGTTAAACCATAGGAAATAATCTCTTCGTTACCTCTTACTATTACATACTCTGCCATAGGATTGTTTCGAACTTTTAACGTATACGTTTTTCCCGCATAATCCAATTTCCAGACATTCGCATACCAATTTTCCGGGTAAGCTTTCGCAATAACAACATCCTTCTTATCCGTTATTTCAATGGTGTTTTTCCAAGTGCCCGTTTTTTTTAGTGTTATTTCCCGACTGCCAATTTTAGCCTGTGCCGTGCTTTCGGAAGTAGCTCGGGCAATTTCAATGCTGCCGATTTCTTTACCGTTATCAAAGAAAGCATATTTGCCTTCGCCTGTGCTTTCCCATTTCCTTAGTGTGTTCATGGTGTTTTTTTACACAAAGTAACAACATGATTAAACCCTAAAATTGGACTTTTAGGACACCCTATTTGATGCTCCAAATAATTTTTTCCTGATCCAACACTGAAATTGAGTCAAAGAATTTACGGGGATTTAATTTGGTGAGTTTTTTAAACTCCCTTATAAAATATGATTGATCATAGAAATTACTTTCGTATGAAACCTTGGTTAATGATTTTACCTCTTTGGAGAGTAATTTAGAATTAAGTGATTGCCTGAACCTTGCAATTCGTTTGTATTCAAGCGGCGAGCAAGCCATGTGTTTTGAAAATAATCGTTTAAAGGTCTTTAAATTCATCTCCATAAGTTCGGCAACCTCTTCAATAGAATAATCTTTCTCGGTGTCTTCTAAATATGCTATCGCGGTGTATAACACATCCATGTTTAATTCCAAAAGATTATTCAATAAAAACGCTTCTATCAACTTCATTTTTTTGAGTTCGTTTTGTGTTTTAAAAATGTCATTGCAAAGAATATCCCACTCCTCAAGATTTAAGGGTTGTGAAAAATCAGGGGTAATCTCCTTTAAGTTTTTCTTAATAAAATGGTTTAAACCAAGGGGTTTAAAAACAATAGAAACTTCTTTAATGTTCCCTTGATAATTTACAAAAACAGGATTGGTGTATTTTCCCACAACCTCTATACACTTCTTCGCAGCATTTTTTTTGTTGCCTGAAATATTAACCCGGAAATTGGAACGTTCTACATTGGCACCCTTAATAAAAGAGACGCAAATATCGACATGAGGAAA
>JBBRHI010000282.1:0-4707 GCA_038222995.1 Bacteroidia bacterium
GGATTATTCTGTACAGTTGAAATAGAAAAAATATAATACTATTTAGCGATCACCACTTTCTGTACAAGGTTAGAACCTTCCTTCATGAGTGTCACAAAATAAAACCCGTTATTAAGGTTACTTAAATTAAACCGGGCTTTAATATCAATGATCTCCGTTTTTGAAAAAGAGCACATTAATTTTCCTTCAATACTGTAAACGTCAGCAGATATTAATTTAGATACATCACCACTATATAAAAATTCGCCGCTGTTTGAAACTGTAGGATATAAAATGCCGGTAGAAAAAGAATTTAATTGTTCGATACCGACAGATGAAGAACACAAAGTTTGTTGTGAAAATAATGCGGAAACTTCACTTGAGTTTAAAGCCCTGTTGTAAATACACACATCATCAATTTTTCCGTGGAACCGGATACTTCCTCCTGCACCGCCATCATTAGCGGCACCGATATAAAAAGGTAAATTTTTATTGGTACACGTTCCACCGTATACTGTACTTGATTTCGAAACTCCGTCTAAATAAATCTGTTTCATATTTCCTGACTGGCTTATGATATAAACATAATGATGCCAGTTTGAAAGATCAATAGGAATGGCAGTGGCAGTTGTTCTTCCATTACTACTGATATCACCGTAATCCCAAATCATCATTGTACTGCCTCCGTTAGAATATTGAGCGCAACCGACACATCTATTAGACGGTGCGTCAGGACTCAGCATAAACAGGCAGTTAGAAGTGGTTAAGTCTGATTTACCCCACATACTTATCGTCAGTTCATTAGTAGGAGCAATAGTTGAAAAATTTGCCAGTGAAATAAAATCACTTGTGCCGTTAAATTGGTAAGCACTATTCGCCGCATTAAACCTATCTGTTGTAAGTGCAGCACCGTTTACGGTTCCGTTATTTAAATTACCGGATTGGTCGTTCGCATTACCGCTAAACGGCAAACATACTTTTAAATTAGCAGTTAAGTTAACCTGCGAGAAAACGGAAACTCCGTAAAGAAAAAAACCAAGTTGTAAAATTCTATTCATAGTTAATTGTTTAAGTTTACAAACACTAATGTAATAAAGAAGTTACTATGAACTAGCAATAATCCGAATTACTCATTAATGAGTATATTATTTAACCTCTAAGTCCAAATTTAATTCGAAATCTTTTCCTCGAATAAGTACCAGCCCCAAAGCAGTTATACCCGCATTTATAACGATGAGCTCATTGCCTATTTCATAGCTGCTGAAAGGTTTTACAACATAATTAGCAAAAATATAGGTTACTATTGGCGCAAGCACACACACAATCGGCACCAGCTTATCCTTTAAATTTATTTTTGTAAATAACCCTAAGGTAAACAGCGCCAGTAAAGGCCCGTAGGTATACCCGGCTATCATTAAAATAGTATCAATAATGGCGCGTTGGTTCAATATATCAAACACAATAATAACCAGCCACATAATTACGGCAAAGCCGATATGAATAACTGTGCGACGTTTGGTTTTTTGTTGTTCAGTGAGTTTTGTATTCCTGTCATACTCCAGCATATCCACGTAAGTAGACGTTGTAAGCGTGGTAAGTACACTATCTGCACTGCTAAAAGTAGCGGCTGTTAAGCCTATAATAAAGATTAAGCCTGCAAAAATACCTAAATGGTTCAGTGCTAAATTAGGGAACACTTTATCAGTAATTACTTTTCCGGCAGCATTTGCGGGTAAAGGAATACCTGTTGAATCGTAGTATTGAAACAATAATGCTCCTAATGCTAAAAAGAAAACCGTAACAATAACCATGACAATACTGAACCAGAAAATATTTTTTTGAGCGTCTTTTAATGATTTACAGCTCAGGTTTTTTTGCATCATATTTTGATCCAGCCCTGTCATAGCAACAGCTATAAAAATACCTCCGATAAATTCTTTAAAAAAGAAATTCGATTTTTGCCAGTTCCAGAAAAAGGTATCGGAGTAATGCGAGCTTACTATGTTTGAGACTGTTTTACCGAAACCGATATCCATTTTATGAATGATAATGATAATGGAAACAACAACACCCAACACTAAAAATAAAGACTGAAACGTATCCGTCCACACCAATGTTTTAATGCCGCCTTTGTAAGTATATAATAACATTAACGCCAGTATAATGGATACACTCAACCAAAAAGGTACATGCACGGAGGTAATACGATCGAACACAAAAAACTGGATCACACCCGTAGCCAGGTACAACCTCCCTGATGCACCAAGTATCCGTGATAAAATAAAAAAGAAAGCCCCTGCTTTTTGCGTATGCCTGCCGAAGCGGGTTTCCAAGTATGTATAAATAGAAATTAAATTCATTTTATAATAAATAGGCAGCAGTACTTTTGATATAATAAAGTAACCTATAAAATAACCCATTACTAATTGGAGGTATGAAAAGCTTGAAGTTCCTATTTTACCCGGAACCGAAATATAGGTAACCCCGCTCAACGAATCGCCAATCATACCAAAGGCTACCGCGTACCAGGGAGAAGCTTTATTTCCTAAAAAGTAGCTGTCTGCGGTAGAATTACGGGACGTAATATAAGCGATGGACAATAATCCTCCGAAATAAATACAAATGCATAAAATAATAAGCAGTGGCGACATATTATTAAAAGTAACGATAACGTTTTTATAACATCATATAAAAATTATCATATTTTAAATACTGCCGCGTTAATATCTTTTTTTCTCCAGTTTCCCTACAATAATGAGGATTAAGGGCCATATATTTAATGATAAAAATATTTAATTACATTCAAATTCCTTATTTTTATCCTATCTTGTTGCCAACAATTTATGGAAGATATTATACCTAAAATACCTCGTGAACTGCTTTTAAGCGAATTAAATAAAGACAGGTATGTGCGTAAAACGAATAACGGGGATAATGAAATTTACATTATTACACATCGCAATTCGCCTCACGTCATGCGCGAAATAGGCCGCTTAAGAGAGTTAACATTCAGGAATGCCGGCGGAGGCACAGGAAAATCTATTGACATTGATGAATTTGACATCGGAGAACACCCTTACCGTCAGCTTTTGGTATGGGACCCTATAGAACAGGAAATTGTTGGCGCCTACCGCTTTATTTTATGCAGAGATGCAGAATATGAAAACGGGAAAGTATTATTGGCAACTACTGAATTATTTGATTTTTCTCCCGAATTTTATAAAACGTATTTACCCTATACTATTGAACTGGGACGTTCCTTTATTCAGCCGCAATACCAGCCCTCTGAACAATTTAGAAAAGGTTTGTTTAGTCTTGATAATTTATGGGACGGGCTTGGTGCCATTGTGGTGGATAACCCGGACATGAAATATTATTACGGAAAGGTTACGATGTATACCGATTTTAATATCGAAGCACGCGATTATATTTTATCGTTCCTTAAGTTTTATTTTCCCGATCCTAAAAAACTGGTTACGCCCATTCACGGAATTGAAATAAAAACAGATGTGACAGCATTTTTAAAAGAGCTCGAAGGTAAAACCTATAAAGAAGGGCACGCTATTTTAAATAAGCATGTAAGGACATTGGGTGAAAATATTCCGCCGATGGTAAACGCTTACAGTAATCTCTCACTCACTATGCTTTCCTTTGGTACTGCCATTAACCCAACCTTTGGCGGCGTGGAAGAAACAGGAATTTTGGTGACCATCGCCGATATTTATAAAAGTAAATCAGACAGGCATATAGAAACATATCACAAAGAATTAAGAGAGAGAAAAGACTAGGAAGGGATTGAAGGGATTGAAGGGACAAAAAAGAAAAGAAAGATTAAGTATTAAGACTAAAGATCGCGTATCTGAAGATTAATCTTGCTTCTTAATCTTGAGTCTTTAATCCTTTACCCGAAACAAAATAGTATAGAAGATCATTGATCTTAAAACGAAACAACAAATGGAAATAAAAAGTGCAAAGTTTTTAAAAAGCAGTTCAGATAACAAAGGTTGCCCCACACCCGATAAGCCCGAGTTTGCTTTTATAGGACGAAGCAACGTTGGCAAATCATCGCTCATTAACATGTTGTGTAATCAAAAGAGCTTAGCAAAAACGTCTTCAAAGCCCGGTAAAACCCAACTCATTAATCATTTTATTATTAACGATAAATGGTATTTAGTGGATTTGCCCGGATACGGTTATGCTAAAACAAGCAAAACAAATTTAGATAAGTTCGAATCACTCATCAGCAACTATATCACAAAACGCAAAAACCTCATTTCCGTTATTATTTTAATTGATAGCCGCCTTGAACTGCAGCCTATTGACGGAGAGTTTATGGATTGGTGCACACAGCATGAAATTCCGTTTTGCCTGGCATTTACAAAAACAGATAAGCTAGGTAAAAACCAATGGGCAAGTAACCTGGCCAAATACAAAAAGCGTTTAATGGATTACTGGGGAGAACTACCGGTGATGTTTTCAACCAGTGCCGAAAAAAACCAAGGCAAAGATGAGATCTTAAACTACATTGAAGAGAATTTACAATATTTTATTCCGCCGCCGAAAGGTGTAAAAATACAGGAAGAAGAAGACGAGGAAGAAATTGAAGATGACAACTATGGTATCTGAGTGGCAAAAATTACAAACTAAATTAAAGGAGCGCTTTGGTTCGGAAATGGAACACGATGCTATTTTATTTATGATAGGTTTACAGGAACTTGATAAGCAGCC
>JBBRHI010000283.1:0-4697 GCA_038222995.1 Bacteroidia bacterium
CGTTAAAATGGTATAAATCAGCAGAAAAGTGCACAAAAACCGGCACCTAATATGCACGCTAAGTTATCATGTTCGGATTTCAATTCCAAATATTTAATTGAATTAAAATATACCTGAACAAACATCCAATAGGGCAGTAGCTGTGGGTTTAATGCTGCAAGCGTAAAACCTTTAAGGAACTGTCTTGCTTAGTTAACTTAGCGGTTTTTTGATCAAGATCTAATATTAAAGTCTTGTGTTTTTTAAACAAATAGATAAGGGCTAAAATTGTGAGAACTGTAATTAGTAAAATTCTAAAAGCAAAAAAATTGTGGAATTATTCAGAAAATAACTTACTGAATAAACCGCCAGCGTGCAATAAATAAATTCAAGTATACTACCACCAAGGGCAACTAAATATGCACTTTTTAATTTTACTTAAAGTTGTATTGATTACATATAAATTGACCGGGTCTAATTGTAAGTAGCCGATAAAACCGGCTAGAGATGTAGCGCAAGGATCTATTATTTACTTTCGCCAAAAAAACGCCTAAATCAATTCCCGGATTTGCCACACTAAAATAAGCAAACGATCTGTTTTTTTAAGGGGGAATCTTCATGTCTTAACAACCAATAATTTTATTAGAATAAAGTTTTTTATTTATAACATCTTCGTAAACAATTTCAGTTTCCATTTCATTTCTTTTATTTATTAAACAAATGCTAACTGTTTTCTTAAGTGAACGGTTTATAACTAAATCATTTTCTTTATCCCCTGAGCCGCCAAAGTGATGAAACATCAAAATATCATCTTTTGTAAAGACTTCGTTTTTCTTTACCCAGTCGTTAAACCATTTTTCACGCTGCTTAATTACATCTTCTGTGTATAATGTAACTGAAGACCAAATGTGAGGAAGAGAAGAGTCGTGGTTTAGATAATACGTTTTTTCACCATCCCATTTCAATTCGCACAAACCTATTTTATTATTTTGATGCTTGACAAATATTAAGGAGAATGGTTCAATGTTTGTAAAATCGTATTGGTTAATAAAGTCATATTGAGTTTTGTAATTAAAAAAATCAAGTAGTACCAAACCTCTACTTTTTCTATAATTGCCGGATGATTTATGAGGCGCAAATGCACCGTTAAGCAAACAAACCGTAAAGCCATTTGAGCCTGTAGCAATCCAAGTACCTCCTGCTTTTGGGTCTTTTGGATAGTAAATCTGCGTCTCGTTTATTTTGTATTTGTCTATTGGTAGGGCAATTTGTCTTAAAACATCTTCATCACGGTTAGATGTCAAAATAAAACAGTTACCGCTCTGAGGAAGAAAAGTTACTGTGCACATTGAATTAAATAGTGATTTTTTGAGGCTTTAGAAATTGAAGTGTTGAATCTGCGTATCCGAAATTGGCCGCTAAATCAATGTACTTTAGCTCAGCTGAAACAGCGATTCGAATTATGGCAAGATGATGAACGGTATGTTCGATGTTATAAGTAATTTCCCTGTATAGGGAAGACTCCATAATAATTTCAGATTCTTCGTATTTCGATTTCAACATCAATCGTTTGTTGATGTCAACTTTTTCAATTTGGTCAATTATTTCATCAATATAATCGGTGGCAAACCTTACATTTTCTTCTAACAACAAATTTCGTTTCCTATCATCATAACATATTGTATCACCCGAGTTTGAAATAAAAAGACACTCATAAAATTCAAGAATATGTCTTACGTGTCTGCCAAGTGTAACGTTTTCAAGTACTACTAGCGTTTTATAATAATCCGATTCTTCAACTTGATTGAGAATTGATTTAAGTTCGAGTAACTGTTTCTTTGAGATTTTCTTAAGCATCTTTCTATTTCTTTATTACACTCATTTCAATTGTTATTGTGGCATTATCGGATAGTATCATACTGTTCTCGCCAACACCATAATCTAATCTGTTAATTATATATGTTCCTTTAAATAGTCCCTTGCCATTATTTTCGGTAAAACTAAACGGTACAACCACATCTTTGGTTTTGTTTTTTAAAGTCAGTTTAAAATAGCCTTTGAATGATCCATCTTTTTCTTTTGCAAATAATGAAGCCTTCATGTTAATTTTTGGATAGGTATCAACATCAAAGTAGTCTTTCTTTTTTAAATGGCCGTCTCTAGTTCCATTATCAGTATTTACTGATTTGGAATCTATAGTAACATCGATCGAATTACTATAACTTTTAGCCGCTTCAAATATCACCGTTCCATTAACAGCACCAAACTTTCCATCAATAGTAAAACCCGCATTTTTTATTTTGAATGAAACGTTAGATGATACAATTGTCCACTCCGTATTTTGCGACTTACCTGTAAATCCTAACAATAAAAAATAAGAAATAAAAGCCGATAATAAAACATCTTTCATATAGATTTTTTTATGTATTATCTAAAAGGAGAGTATGTAATCCCAACCATTCCCATTAAAGACTTGTTTCTCCAACGATCATTTTCCAATCTTAATTTGTTTTCGGTAGTATATTCAGTAAAGGCAAAGGAAGCGCCTACTTTTACAGCCCATTTAGGTTTAAACCAATACCTGAAATAAAGCTCTGAGTTTAATGCTCCGATATCATTATCACTCACTAATAATAAATTTTTTGTTGATGGAGAAGCAGTTTGAACCGTTCCGTTATCAGGTGATTGAGAAGAAATGTATTTACCTGTTGTTTTTCCTCCAAATGAAAATCCGATAGCGTCTATATTAAATCCAATGTCAAATTTTTCTTTTATAGTATACTGCAAGTTAATGCTAATATTTAGAGAATTGCTTTGAGCCTTTGAAACTAAGAATGTATCGATGTTCTCATAATATATTTTTGAAAAAAGGACGCCGGGATCGTTTCTTTTGGAGGTTAGACCGGCAGGAGCGGTTACAAAAGTTAAATTTTTACCCGCTTGGCTGTTAAATCTAACACCATATCCAATTTTAAATCTCTTCTTTTTAGTTATAGAATGAAAATGAACCCAAGATAAGGCACCTAAATACTGGTTTGCATTTGCTGCAATGGCGAAGTCGAAATTATTATTGTATTTATATCCTTTTTTAACTTCTGTTGGTTCTTGAGCAAATGCCATGTTATTAAGTAATAAAACTACTAATATTAATAAAATTGACTTTATCATGATGTGATTGTTGTTTTATGCAAATGTATTTTGATAGATACAATCTATTTGTCGGCTTAACGACATTAAGTTGCTAATTATTTGTAAATCTTATTTTGGCTAATAGCTTTGATTATACTCTCGGGTTTCATATACTTTTCCCTTCCTTGTTCGTTTAAGTGCTTAATTTCTTTTTATTGAATTAAATTTAAAGCGCACTTCCTTACTCCATGAAAGCAGTTGATAATCTAATCCATGTTCGATACATTATATATCTGTACTGAACTCAAATGGAATCTTGTTTAAATTCTTTTACTATTGTTTGAGCATAGCATTTTACATTAATGACTATTACTTCCCCAAAAATTAAAATGCTTCGGCAAATATGAGATAAATGCCTTGTGAGTCTTTTGTGATACCGTAATCGAGGCGCAAATTTGTATTTTCTTTTTTGTTTATTCTTAGTCTTATTCCAACACCATAATCATAATGTATTTCATTTTTGGAAAAATCCTTTACATTTTTGGCTACCGATCCAACTCCTCCAAAAATAGCAAGACCAAACCATTTGTAAATGGGCATCCTGAATTCTTGTTGTAAAACAATCATATTATTATCTCTAAAACGCCCCCTGTAATAACCTCTTAAAAATCTAGCCCCACCAATTGTTGCTAACATTCTATAGGGCACTTCACCTTTATTCAAGAAAATGTAAGCGCTACCATTCCAAATCAATTTTTTGAAAAGTGTGTTGTATTTTCGGACGTCAAAAATAAAAGAGGTAAATTTATATGGGCTGCTAATAGGTTTATCAAAGTATTGCAGAGAGGTTTCAAGGTAGCCGCCGGTTGCAGGATTCAAAGGGTTATCTCTTTTATCATAAATAAAAATCGGTCCAATTCCGGAGGCATTAAAACCCATTCCACCGGGAATTAATTCACACATCATTGCCATTGAGCTTTTAAGTTTAGTATTTTGATTAAATAAATTTTGATACTGAAAATAAATACCGCCATAGAAACCTTTTTCAAGCTGAATTAAATTTTTGGATTGAAATTTTACAACATCAAACGAGATCATGATCCTATCGCTTTCCTTTGTGTCGTTTGACGTGCCGTAAAAAAATTCAGGAAAGCGGCTATAATCCAATGCGCCGGTTAAATAATACTTATTGTTTTTTAGCCAGATTTGATAGTCATTTTCAAATGAAAACTGTTTATTGATGGTATATGATAAATAACTTTGCGCATTTGATTTTTTATTGATTAAGCCGGATTTGCTTGAATTAAAGTAGGAATAAACAAAACCGCCAAAACCTAAACGTGTTTCGGGCGAATAAAACATAGAAGGTAATGCGCAAATTTTAAATTTTGTAGAATCGCTCGGATTAGAGTAACTACATTTAATTGCAAGAACCAATGCTATAAGAAAAGTATTTGCGCTTGCGGGTATCTGCATTAATTATGGTATAGTTATAAATGTGAAAGAATTTCCGAAACACTCACTCGTTTTTTATAGTTTATGTCAAAATAGCGGTAAGTAATTTTTCCTTCTTTATTGATAATATATAC
>JBBRHI010000284.1:0-4678 GCA_038222995.1 Bacteroidia bacterium
AAGGAATAGAAGTGTGGTTAGACATAATAGTTGTGAAGCTTCTTTTCCAAATGGTCTCCGGAAATTTCCGGCTGTGTGTTATCATTGACAGTAAGTTTGGTTTTTCTTTTTTTATAAATGCTTCCAAACCATTAATAATGCTGGAATTGGAACCAATATGAAAAGAAACCTTATCATACCCGGTGTCCTTCTTAATTTTATCAACCAACTTAAGCAGTATGGGCTCTGCATCAAAAATATTTAAATCCTCAATGTAAACAAATACTATTTCAGCATTAAACTGTTTGGCAAATAGAGCGGATTCATTAAAGGCAGCCAAACTGTATTTTTCTAAATCGGTAGCAACCGTAACGTTATGAATATTTTTAAATTTAGCTTTTGCCGGAACAGCCATAACAGCGCAAGGTGCATCATTTATGATGCCGGAGGTTGTACTCCCGAATAAGGTTCTTGCTATTGCCCCTTCGCCCGTGGTACCTAATATCACAAGTTTAATTTTATTTTTTTTCACATAGCTGATAATTGTTTCAACGGCAATGCCTGCCTCTATTACATGCTCCTGTTTAACACCGGGAAACAGTTTAGAAAGTGACGCTGTTAACCTATTCATTTTTAACTCTGCATTGTCACGTGCCGCTGCTTTACCAAAGTGTGTGTTTGTACCGGGAATATTCAGTTCGCCTGTTGGGCTGTCGTAGGAATGAAACAAACAAATGTTTGATCCTGTTTTTTGCGCAAATGCAAAAGCATATTTAACGGCGTTTAGTGCGTTTTTTGAAAAATCTGTAGGTACGAGAATTATTTTCATGTGTTTAGTTTATTGTTTTTAAGTGTACGGCATAACCACCTTATCTTTATTTGTTTACTGTTGGAAACATGGCCGGTTCATGAGCTTACTATTTGAGTGGAAAGGTATCGTGTATACTTTCGGGGAAGTTATATAACTATTAAAATGAGTTATATAATTCACAGGTGATAAAAAAAATTGCAGCTTATCGTCCTGATACGTACCTGTGAATTATGTAAGTATTATTATTATTCTATAATACTTTACCGATCCAAATAGCGCACCTTTACAAGTTAACATAGCCAAACATCTCTGCCAAACATTAATCATGCATGAACATTACAGCCATTTCAGTAATAAAAAAACTGCTTATCCTTTTCCTTATTTTTTCGGGATTGTACTTTGCTAAGGGTTTCTTAATGCCTATTGCAATAGGAGGTGTGATAGCCACGCTTTTTCTCCCGTATTGCGGATGGATGGAAAAAAAGAAAATCCCAAAAAGCGTAGCTGCCTTCATTTGTCTTTTAGTTATCCTTATAATTATAAGCTTAATAGGCTTTTTACTGTTTTGGCAGATCTCCTCTTTTATGCAGGATTTCGTTATTATCAAGCAGAAAGCATTTGAAAAAGGCGTATATATTCAGGAATATATTTTTAATCATTTAGGGATAGCTGTCGAAAAGCAATCACAAATTTTAAAGACAGAGCAGCCATCGGTTACAAGTATGGTGAAACTTGTGTTTGGATCTCTAAGAGATCTTTTTGTTAACATTGTTCTGATCCTGGCCTATGTTTTTATGCTCTTGTATTACCGTAATCATATCAAACAATTCCTTATAAAAGTTACACCAATCGATGAAAGGAAAGAAATGGAACAAATCGCCTACAATTCTACACACGTGGCTCAACAATACCTTTTGGGATTAGCAAAAATGATAGCCCTCCTTTGGGTAATGTACAGCATTGGTTTTGGAATAATCGGTGTTCATAATTTCATCTTTTTTGCTGTCGTTTGCGGCATACTGGAAATTATTCCTTTTATAGGAAACATTACCGGAACCGTACTTACTGTTTTAGTAGCTGCTATTAACGGTGCTGATCTTATGCTGCTCTTTGGAATCGTTATAACATACGCTATTGTACAATTCATTCAGAGCTGGATCTTTGAACCATTGATAGTAGGTGCACAGGTTAAGATTAATCCATTGTTTACCATATTAGCCTTACTGCTGGGCGAAATTATTTGGGGAATACCGGGGGTCATTATTGCCATACCTGTTACTGCTATGTTTAAAATTATATGTGATCATATCAACGCCTTAAAACCGTTAGGATTTTTAATGGGCGAAATTGGTATAGAAAAACCGGGCCTCACTTTATCAGATAAACTAACCCGTTTTTTTAGATAGCATGGAGGCCTTTATTCATATACTTAAGCTGTGTGCGGGAGTAGGCTTATTCCTGTTCGCCATGTATCTTATTGAAGAGTCGTTGAAAAATCTGTCGGGTAGGAATTTCAAACTTTTTTTGCAACGTATCACTAAAAACAAATTAGGGGCGGTAACAGGCGGAGCTATTGTAACAGGACTGCTTCAGAGCAGTTCGTTGGTTTCTTTAATGGTGCTGGCATTTGTAGGGGCCGGTGTGTTTACCATGAAAAATGCCCTGGCTATTATATTAGGTGCAAATTTGGGGACAACCCTAGACAGCTGGCTGGTGGCTACTCTTGGTTTTAAAACAAATATTGAAGTAGTGGCATACCCCGCGGTTTTTGCAGGGGGCCTATTACTTATTTTATTTGGTAAGCGAAATTCCATAAAATACATTTCTTATTTTCTATTTGGCTTTGGCTTGTTATTTATAGGCCTTTCGTTTATGAAAACAGCCATGGAGTCCCAGGTTCAAAACTTTGATTTTTCTTATTATGCGAAAATGCCGTTAGTGGTGTTTTTAGTAATTGGTTTTTTAATCACCTTATTAGTTCAATCGAGCTCCGTAACCATGGCATTAACGCTTACCGCACTTCATGTGGGAGCGGTTAATTTCCCTTCGGCAGCAGCTATTGTACTTGGTTCTGAAACCGGAACTACCATTAAATTGTTACTGAGCGGTATTGGGGGAACTGCTTCAAAAAAACAGGTGTTATTAGGTAATTTTCTATTTAATAGTATCCTCACCTTATTGGCTTTTATATTTATAAGACCACTGTTACAATTAATCATGTCTGTTCTTCATATCACCAACCCACTTATTGGCTTAGTAACATTTTCGAGCTTGGTTAATCTGTTTAGTGTAGCATTGTTTCTTCCCTTTCTCAATCCCTTCGTTCAATTTCTTGAGAAATTCTTTAAAACAACAGATGTGGGCAGCGCGGCCTTTATCGGGCATGCCTCTGTAGAGGAGCCACAAACAGCCCTGGATCTATTTAAGAGGGAAACAAATTATTTTATTTTTAACAGTATGCTGCTTAACCTGGAACAGCTCGAAATTGATACAGGGTGGTTAAAAGGAAATTCTGAAGTAATAAAGAGTAATGAGCGTAAGGATTTTGCATTAAAAACACCTCAGGAGAAATATGAATTCCTAAAACTATTACAAGGCGAACTACAATCCTTTTACATATTATTAAGAACAAAATTAGCAGGCGATCAGTTAGCCGAATTGAGCCAGTTAGCTTCTTCTGCAAGGAATGGCATGCACTCCGTAAAAAGCATGAAAGACATTAAAACGAATATTACCGATCTTAGCCGGTCTTCAAAAAACATCAAATTCAATTTATTGATCAGGCGAAAAGCTCAAACAGAGCGTTTATATAAATCATTAAACACTTTTATGGAAGTTAAAGATGCAACCGCCGCCGAAGATTTACAATATATATATAAGGACATACAAAAAAACTATAACAACACACTTACCGATTTTTATACTGAGGTACAAACAGCAGCTGTTGAAGATATGGACATGACCACCGTTATTAGTTTTAACAGGGAACTCTTCTCCTCTAATAAAGCGATGGTAATGGCCGTGAAAGACTTTTTACTGAATGAAAAGCAAGCAGAAGATTTTAATGACATTTTACCGTATACGGCATAAGTACTCTAAAATTTAATTTAAACATTATTGAACAATATAAAATATGGCTTCACCTAATTTTAACATCAATGGCCTAAGCCCCGAAATGGTAAAGGAATCAAGAGAGAAGTACGGATCTAATAAAGCCGAGTATAAAAAAGAAAACGGCTTTCGTGAGGCGCTTAAAAGCATTATTAAAGAGCCCATGGTTATGTTATTGCTTGCAGCATCCCTTATTTATTTTGTAAGCGGCAAAACCGGCGACGGAATTTTCCTGAGCTCTGCCATCATTTTAGTTTCAGCTATTTCTCTTTATCAGGATTCAAGAAGCCGTAATGCTTTAGATAAATTAAAAAATCTGACTCAGCCTAATTGCAAAGTAATCAGGAACGGTAAAATAGAAGAAATAAAAAGTGAAGAGCTGGTTATCGGCGATAGCTTAATGGTAGAAGAAGGGACTTTCATTACTGCGGACGGCATCATTGTACATTCCAATGACTTGTCGGTAAATGAATCGATCCTCACCGGCGAATCAATGGTAGTTTATAAGGATCAAAGTAAAGAAGATCATCTTATTTTCCGGGGAACAACTGTATCAAGCGGCTTAGCTGTTGCTACCATTACCGCTATCGGTATTGAAACACGCCTGGGGAAAATCGGGAAAAGCCTGGAGAGTATAAAAGAAGAAAAAACGCCTTTGGAATTACAGATCGGTAATTTCGTAAAAATGATGGTGCTAGCCGGAGCTGTTGTTTTCGTGGTGGTTTGGGTACTGAATTATTTTCACTCTCATAACATATTGGATAGTTTACTCAAAGC
>JBBRHI010000285.1:0-4674 GCA_038222995.1 Bacteroidia bacterium
GGCACACATTAAGCAAGGTTCCAATGTGACATATAAAGTGCAATCGCTTAAATATTTTCCGCCTATAGAGTTTGCTGCGGCTGTAATAGCCTGCATTTCCGCATGTGCCGTTACATCGTTTAAACGCTCGGTATAATTATGCGCTCTTGCAATTATTTTATTGTTGGCAACAATAACGGCACCAACCGGAACTTCATCGGCCTGAAAGGCTTTCTGCGCTTCTTTCAACGCTTCATTCATAAAATAATCGTCGGAGTATAATTCCATTATAATTTTTGTAAAGAATTTTTTAACCGGCTTAACGACTCTTCTTTCCCCAGTAACGCTAACAGGTCAAACAGCTGAGCGCCTCCTGCAACGCCCGTTGTAAGCACGCGCAGTAACTGCATATCTAATTTCCCTATTTCTGTTTGCGCTTCTTGGAAAGCATCATGCAAGGCATGCGTATCCCATACAGGAATAGACTCAAGTTTGGTGATCAATTTTGTGAACAGATCCTTTGAGGTTTCATTCCATTTTTTAGCCATTACTTTTTCATCAAATGTAGTTGGCGCTACAAAAAAGTAAGAACCGAGTTCGTAAAATTCATTTACAAAATGCGCTTTTTCTTTTATCAGCCTGCAAAATTCAACAATAAACGCTTTATCTTTTTTAATACCTTTTGCTTCTAACAAAGGCGCTACAGCCTCTGCTAATTGCTCATCTGTTTGCATGCGTAAATACTGCTGATTGAACCATTTTGTTTTTTCCGGATCAAATTTAGCGCCCGATTTATTAACGCGTTCAAACGAAAAGTTTTCAATCAATTCTTGCCTGCTCATAATTTCCCTGTTATCACCCGGGTTCCAGCCTAATAAGGCAAGCATATTAATAAAAGCATCGGGAGAAAAACCTGATTCTTTGTACCCTACATAATCGGTCTTATCTCTTGGATCGTGCCAGTTTAAAGGGAACATCGGCAAGCCTGATTTATCGCGCTTTGATAATTTTCCGTTTCCGTCGGGTTTTAAAATCAACGGTAAGTGTGCGAGTTGCGGCATCTGCTCTTCCATTCCTAAGTAACGGTATATTAAAATATGCGACGGGGCACTTGGCAGCCACTCTTCCCCGCGTACCGCATGAGTTATCTTCATTTCAATGTCATCAACAATATGCGCTAAATGATAGGTTGGCATGCCGTCACTTTTTAATAATACCTTATCATCTACCTGTGATGAGTTAACCGTAACCCACCCGCGAATGATATCATGAAAACGAATTTCTTCGTTACGCGGCACTTTTAAACGTACAACGTAAAGTGAGCCGCCGTCAATTAATTTTTTTACTTCGTCCTCCGGCAGTGTCAATGAATTTTTCATGTTCTGGCGTGTTACCGCATTGTATTGCGGAGCCACCACTTTAGCGGCTTCCAGGCGTTTGCGCATGTCATCCAATTCTTCGGATGTATCAAAAGCATAATAGGCATGGCCCGAAGCAATTAATTGATCGGCATACTTTTTATAAATGCCGAGTTCTTTTCGTTCGCTTTGGCGATAAGGAGCATAAGGGCCGTCGCCGAAACCTACCCCTTCGTTAGGCTCAATGCCGCACCATTTAAGTGAATTAATAATATAATCTTCAGCGCCTTCTACATAACGTGTTTGATCGGTATCTTCTATACGGAGCACAAAATCGCCACCGTGTTTTTTAGCAAATAAATAACTGAATAAAGCAGTGCGAACACCGCCCATATGCAAGCCTCCCGTTGGACTGGGAGCAAAACGTAACCTAACTTTTTTTTCCATAGCACGCAAAGATAATTATAAAAATTAAGTTTAATTAGTTTATGTTTATTTCAAAAAAACCGTTAGATTTAAAGCAAGTGATTTTAAGAATATAAACATATTATTTATCCTGATCCTACAGTATTAGGAATTAAAATTGATAATAGAGAAATTACATGAGTTTTAAAGTTTTTAAATACCTGCTTTTTTTTAACTGTATGTTTTTGTGGAAACTTGCTTTTTCACAAAACCTTAATGTTGATTCATGTTTACAGGTTTTAAAAACAGCTAAAGAAGACACCAATAAAGTTATTTTATTAGATAAGATAGCTTGGAACATTGCCTATTCTAATCTTCAAAAAGGCATAGACTATTCGATACAATGCTACGACCTGGCAAAGAAACTTAACTACGAAACAAAATATTCGCGCATCTGTAATACTATGGGAGCTATTTATGCTGATATGGCGCAGGTTCCCAAGGCTCTTGATCTTTATCATGAAGGTTTAAAATACGCTAAAAAGTATAATCAACCGGGCATGTATGCTCCTATTTATAATTCCTTAGGAAATCTTTACGGCACTACCGGCGAATTGAGAAAAGCATTATCCTATTACCTTTTAGGGGCGGAATATTTAAAGAAATCATCTCCCGAAAAATTACCTATAGCGGCATACAGTAATCTAATAGGTATTTATACAAGTTTAAAAAGGCCGGATAGTGCTATGTATTATGTGAACTTATGCCTTGATTATAATATGAAGCATAATAATATAGGCGGTCTGAGCAATAACTATATTTCTCTTTCAGAAATTTATTTTACAAGTAAGAATAAAGAAAAATGCCTTGATGCAGCAAGAAATGCGGTGTATTTTGCGAAAAAATCAGGCGATGATTATACCTTATCTCATGCGAGCATTCAATTGGGCGACGCCTTAGTATTTAACGAAAAATATGAAGAAGCCTTTAAAGTGATCGGTAAAGCCATTGAGTACACAAAAAAAACAGGCGATATACCGGCCCTGGAACTGGCAACTCAATATCTGAGTGAGATTTACGAAAAAACAGGCGATTACAAAAACAGCCTTAAATATTTTAAAGAATATAAAATTTTTCGGGACAGTAGTTTAAATAATGAAAGTATACAGCAGGTTAAAAATGCCGAAGCAAAATATGAAAATGAAAAAAAACAAAAGGAAATTGAATTGCTTGGAGAAAAGCAAAAGCTGAATGATGCAGAGAATCAAAAGAGAAAAGGATATCTGTATGCCGCTTTCACAGGCATTATAGCACTTGGCTTTGTATTGGCTATTTTATACAGGAATAACCGTTTAAAGCAAAAAACAAATAAAAACCTGGAAGCCTTTAATAAAGAGGTAAATCATCAAAAAGAATTAGTTGAAGAAAAAAACAAAGAAATAACGGATAGTATTAACTATGCGAAACGGATTCAACAAAGTATTTTGACGAGCGATAATTATTTTAAAAAGCATACGGAAGATTTTTTTATTTTATTTAAACCGAAAGATATAGTAAGCGGCGATTTTTATTGGGCTTTGAACCATGAAGAACATTTTATGGTTATGACGGCAGATTGTACAGGGCATGGAGTTCCGGGGGCCATGATGAGTATGATGGGAATTAATTTCCTGAATGAGATTGTTAACGAAAAAAAGGTTTCAAGCCCCGCGGCTGTTTTAAATCAACTTCGAAAAGACATCATTAAAGCGTTAAATCCGGAAGGCAGTATCTTAGAAACCAAGGATGGAATGGATTGTTGCTTTTGCAGTTTCGATTTCAAACATCAAACGCTCACCTATTCTAATGCCAATAATAATTTTTATATTATCAGGAATAATAACTTAATTGTTTCAAAAACCAATAAAATGCCTGTAGGTGTAGGCCATAATACTGATCAGCTGTTTGAGGACCATACTTTTGAGCTCGAAAAAAACGATGTTGTGATTACATTAACCGACGGTTATGCCGATCAGTTTGGCGGGCCTAAAGGAAAGAAATTTAAGTATAAACAATTGGAAGAACTCCTTGTGACTAAGGCTCATTTACCACTTGAGGAAATTAAACAAGCGCTTAATAATTGTATTGAACAATGGAGAGGCAGCTTAGAACAGGTAGATGATATTTGTGTAATAGGAATTAAAATTTAAAGAAATGATCCAAACAAAATTTAACCCGTTTTTATTTTACAGCAATCAATTGCAGCAGTTATTGGCTGAGGCTGCTGAGCAGAAGAACCCTGCTTTATATTTATATAAACATGATGCACGTACAACATTGTTTATGCTGGAGGCGTTGACCCGGATACACAATAAGGCCTTTGATGAAAAGATTTTCAGTAAATGGAATAGGCGATTTAAAAAACTGGAAGATGTATTGGGGCAGATCGACGATTATTGCAATTTAGAAACAGAGTTTAAAAAGAATAAGAAAGTCCCAAAAGAAATCATTAAATATTTTTCAGTTATTTCTGCTAATTATATTGAAAAATTAAATCAGCGGTTGTCATCCAAAGATTGGTTAAAAGATAAAATGACCTCTTTTGATATTAAATTACAAGCATTTGAACAGGATTATAATAAAGAATATATAGACGAATTAAAGTTTGCTTTAACCGAAGAGATAGACGCTATTTTATACTTTATATTAAAGATAGATTATACATTCACTAAAGTGGAGGATGAAGTGCATGAGGTACGCCGAAAGCTTCGTTGGCTGAGCATATACGGACAGGCGTTTCATGGGTTGATACAGTTGGAAAGGTTAGGCAAAAGAAAAAAATACACGATCAATTATTTTACGAAAGAAATACTTAATTCGCGTTTTAATAAAATGGAAGCGAGGCCGAAAAATGCGGCTGTGGTCGAATTTGATAAAGATTCTTTTTTTGCGC
>JBBRHI010000286.1:0-4672 GCA_038222995.1 Bacteroidia bacterium
TTTTATTATTCCAAAGCATATCAAATTCAATAGGCATATCAAGCAATACATCTAAATTCATGTAACCTGCCAAAGAATTGAAATAGGAATAAGCTATGAGGTTTTTTTCATTAATTATTTTAATCCTGTCTTCTTTTTTCACAAGAGAGTTTATGGCTATAGGAATAACGGATTGAAAGAGCAAATGTTTGGCTGCATTTTCAAAATTTAGAATATTTCCTTCATTAAAGTCCAGTAGTAAATCTATATCGGCAGTCATTCTGGGAATACCATAAATATTAACGGCCAAACCACCACATATCAAATACTTTACATTATAAGCATTCAAAACAGTAAATATTTTCTTGATTTCCACAATCAAATCTAATCAATTAATTTTATGTCAAAAAATTCAATATTGATTAGTGTGGAAGCATTTTTACACCAATCCTATTTTTAACCGGTATTAGTATTGATTATCATCATGAAAAATTAATCATGAAAACAAAATTGATGATATTATCAGCTGTAAGTATTTTAACTATAGCTTTAACAAGCTGCAATAGTCACGGTAATACAGGTAACGGAGCAAATGATCCCACAGCTGAATTTGAAACCGATAAAGTTAAGCATACGGGAGGTTCAGATACCATAAATACATCTTCTACTGTACCTGTAAGTGTTGATACTACTACTGAAGATAAAACAAGGTAAAAAATTTATTATCTAAACAGGGTCTGCGTCTACCTGCAAACGGTAGATGCTTTTTTTGTTATTGTATTGAAGAATATCTATTTCCTGTTTTAATAAATTGCGCACCTGCGTGGGAGAATATTCACGATTTATTTTTAATAAAATGCGTTTATGATACTGATCTTTTATCTTAGCAACCAAAGGAAATTCAGGCCCTAACAACATCCCGCCAAACAAAGGCTTTAATTGATTTGCCAGTTGCTCGGCCATATCGTTTACTACCGTTATATCTTTTGAAATAATTGACAATTCGATAATACGCGTAAAAGGAGGGTAATGAAACTGCTCCCGTTCATGAATTTGAGATTGATAAAACTGCAAATAATTATCAGCCAATACATGGTTAATTACTTCATGTTCGGGTTGGTTTGTTTGAATATAAACCGTTCCTTTTTTTTGTTTACGCCCTGCCCTGCCGCTCACCTGTACTATTAATTGATAGGCTTTTTCATACGAACGAAAATCAGGAAAATTTAAAACGCTGTCTACATTTAAAACACCAACTACGCTTACATTATCAAAGTCTAAGCCCTTAGTTACCATTTGCGTACCCACTAAAATGTCGATATTGCCTAATTCAAACTCATCAATTAATTGCTTATAAGCGTATTTACTGCGGGTTGTGTCCAAATCCATACGCGCCACTTTAGCTGCAGGAAATAAGATCTCTATTTCTTCTTCAATTTTTTCGGTGCCGAAGCCTTTGTATTTTAAATTATTATTTCCGCAGGCATGACAGCTTGTAGGAGGTTGCATCGTGTACCCGCAATAATGACAACTCAACTTATTGGTTTGTTTATGATAGATCAATGCCACATCGCAATGTGTGCAATGCGGGATCCAATGGCAAGAGCTGCACTCCGTGTAAGGTGCGAAGCCGCGACGGTTTTGAAATAAAATAACCTGCTCTTTCTTTTTCAGGGATTCTGTAATGGCATTGACCAACTGATGTGAAAAAATAGATTTGTTTTGCTGTTGTTGTGTCTCTTTTTTCAGATCGCAGATAACCGTTTCGGGTAACGACGCATTTCCAAAACGCTGCGCGATTCTTACTAATCCAAATTTATTATGCAGGGCATTATAATAACTCTCAAAAGAAGGTGTAGCTGTGCCCAATAACACTTTAGCTTTATGCAAACCGGCTAAATACATGGCTGCATCGCGGGCGTGGTAGCGGGGTGCAGGATCTTGTTGCTTGTAAGAATTATCGTGCTCTTCATCAATAATAATTAATCCCAAGTTATTGAACGGTAAAAATAACGCGGAGCGGGTTCCTAAAACAACTTTAAAATGCTTAGCATCAATGCTTGTATCATTTTCATGTAAAATAGAATTCCAGATTTCCACACGTTCATTCTCACTGAATTTAGAATGGTAAATCCCCACTGAATCCCCAAACACTGCGCGGATCCTATTGATGAGCTGGGTTGTTAAGGCAATTTCCGGCACTAAATACAATACCTGTTTTCCTTCTGCTACTACTTTATTAATTAATTCAGAATAAATTTCCGTCTTTCCGCTGCCGGTAACGCCATGCAGTAATACAGCCTGTTTGGTTTCAAACTGTTCTTCAATTTCTTTAACGGCTTGTATTTGAAATTCGTTTAATGTTTTAGTTGTTTTTTCTTTATTATCAAATAACAGGCGGCTTGTTTCAAGTTCTGTTTCAATAAAAATCTCCTTCTTTACCAAACCTTTAATAACAGCAGTATCAAAGGTTTTCAGCAACATCGATTTTTTAACTAAACCTAACTGCTTAGCCGTATCATCCGTTTTTAATAAATGTAAAACAGCTAATACGACTTCCGCTTGTTTAAAGGCTTTCTTTTCTAAAGTGTCTAAAACTTCTTTTAATTGTAATTCATTTTTTAATAAAGCTTTGTTAATACCAATATAATCAACCAACTTAGGCTTGTACTTATCTTTTATTTCTTCGTAAATAACAATGGCCCCTTTCTTGATGAGTTTATTTATAAAGACCTGTACTGTTTTAATACCAAGCATTACGCTCACATCTTCAAAACTTAATGAGGCATTCGCTTGTAATGCTTCCAGTACGGAATGTTCTTTCTCGGTAAAGTAATCATAAGCCATTTCATCCAAACTAAAATTCGGATTTAGGGTAATATGTGACGTGCTGCTTAATTTTAAACCGCTTGGTAAGGCCGCATTCATTACATCTCCGGGGTTGCATACATAATAATGCGAAATCCAGTCCCAGAGCCGGAGTTGCGATGTGGTTACAATAGGCTCATCATCCAGTATGGTATCAATGTACTTTGCCGTATAGTCTTTTGGCGGATTTGAATGGATATCATATACTATGGCGGTATAAAATTTTGATTTACCGAATTGTACAATAACGCGTTTACCTAAAGCGATAGAGTCATTAAGTTCTTTGGGAATACGGTACGTGAATTTATTGGCAACGGAGAGCGGCACAATTACATCTATAAATAAAGTATCGTTTTCCATTAACTGATAAAGGCAGCCAATAAAACACCGGCTATCATTGACGCGATTTTTGCTATATTATATTTATGATTTTCGCTTGTTTCAAACATAATGGCAGTAGAGATATGCAGAAAGATCCCGATCACGATCCCAAAAGATAATTTCATAAACCCTTCGTAATTTTGAACACCTACCGAATTTAATATATAGCTGATAAAGCAACCTAACGGCGCCATTAATGCAAAACCAATAAGTAATAAAACGGTTTTTGATTTTGACGTTTTATGCTCTAATAATAAAGTTACAAAAGCAATTGCTATAGGAATATTATGAAGGGTAATGCCAAAAATGAGCGACTGTTGAGTGGAAAGAACGGCCGTTTCGGCCGTATTTACGATAATACCGCTTTGATAAATAGGCAAGCCCTCCAATAAAGAATGAAGGTATAAACCGGTGATCATCCCTAAAGGTAAATGCTTTGTACATGAATCGGTATGGGCATGCACATGGCCGTGTTCAATACCGGCGCTGAAATATTCAATAATGATTTGGATGAAAAAACCGATCAAAATAAATAAACCAATTGTTTTCCCATTAGAGCCCTCGTAGCATTCAGGCAATAAATGCGTTACCGAAATAGCAAATAAATACGCGGCACTGAAAGCCAGTAAGAACCGTAAATTTTTTGATTTAATTTTTAATGACAAGAATATAAAGCCTGTTATTAAAACAGGTAAGGATAATAATATGGTTAATTGAAGTAAATTCATTTAATATAAGTGCTCCCTTTTAAACCCCGGAAATACATATTAGTTTAAAGTTTATTTTTTTGCAATATTAAAATTAAACGCGGAGAAGTTTGAAGATCAAAATTTTCTAACCTGTAATTTCCGAATGTATTTAAAATTGTTAAGTTGCAAT
This sequence comes from Bacteroidia bacterium, assembly GCA_038222995.1. Taxonomy (GTDB): domain Bacteria; phylum Bacteroidota; class Bacteroidia; order B-17B0; family Aurantibacillaceae; genus UBA4416. The sequence goes on from JBBRHI010000286.1 coordinate 4,108, forward strand.
CTCTTGCTAATCCTTCAAAATAGGACTTATCAAAGAGTTTCACGTGTTCTTCAAAATGATACGACTTATCTTTATCCGTAAAAGCAATATGTTTGATAATTGTATTCTTTTCTATTTTTTTTGTAATTGAAAAGGTTATTCCGTCCAAAGTAACAGAATCACTTTTTTTCATAATGCATTTTACATATTCCGCATTCAGGTAATCAAACACAAATAATCCCCCGGGCCTTAATGCCTTTTGTACAGCATCAAATACGTGCAAATCATCTTCTCTCCTTTCAAAATAACCGAAGCTTGTAAATAAATTAAAAACGGCGTCGAAATAATTAGTCCGAAAGAGTTTACGCATATCGTGCCTGTAAAACTGCAGATCATCATTTTCACTTTTAGTTGCCTCTAAAATATTTTGTGCGGACAGATCGGTGCCAATTACTTTAAACCCTTTTGAATTTAAATAGATGCTGTGCCGGCCTTTTCCGCAACAAAGGTCCCAACACACGGCATTGCATTCCAATTTTATAAATTGAGTGATGTTATCAATAAACTGGGATGCTTCCGTATAATC
>JBBRHI010000287.1:0-4665 GCA_038222995.1 Bacteroidia bacterium
CTATTATTATATTGTCGCTTACAGGGGTTGTTATAGGTACGGTTTGGATAGTTAACTCACAGTTTGAAGCAAAGAATGAAAAGGAGCTGATCTCAAAATCACATTCCGTATTACGAGAACTGCAACAAAATATCGGCGATCTTAATACCTTAGAACCTTCTTATAAAGATTACACTTCCTTTTCATTAAAAAAACTGGCCCTGATGTTTGGGAGTGATATCTCTTTATTTACAAAAACGGGAATCTTGTTTTCTACCTCACAGCCTGCTATTTATGATCAGGGGCTGCTTTCAAGGTTTATGAACCCCGAAGCATTCAGTTACTTTTCAAAGCAGGTTAATGCCGGTTATACCCAAAAAGAAAGTATCGGTTCTTTAAAATATTTATCGGCTTATATTCCTTTCTATAATAAAAATGACCGGCTTTTAGGTTATATAAACCTGCCTTACTTTGCACGACAAAAAGACCTTGAAAAAGAACTTACGGCTTACCTCACCACACTTATAAATATTTATACTATTTTATTTGTGATTACTACTTTAATTGCGCTATTGGTTTCCAATTTCCTTACCAAGCCATTAAGGATCATCAAACAACAGATTTCAAACATTAAATTCGGGTCTCGTAATGAATCTATCGACTGGCAAGCCGATGATGAGATCGGCGAGCTTGTAAAAGAGTATAATAAAATGTTAGTGAAGCTCGAACAAAATTCAGAACTGCTTGCACAATCCGAAAGAGAAAGCGCCTGGAGAGAAATGGCTAAGCAGGTTGCGCATGAAATTAAAAACCCGTTAACGCCCATGAAGCTTAATATACAACACCTTCAGCGTGTGGCATTAAGTAAACCTGAAGATATCACCGAACGGGTAAATCGGGTATCTGAAATTTTAATCGAGCAAATAGATACGCTCTCGCATATTGCCACGGAGTTTTCGAACTTTGCCAAACTCCCTAAAGCCAACTTAGAGCCTGTAAATGTAAATGAGGTTCTTGAAAACGTGGCGCATTTATTTATGCAAAATACGGAATGCGAAATTACCGTAGATGTAAGAGAGCCTTTATATATTATGGCAGACAGGGAGCAGTTTCTTCGCATTTTTACTAATTTGGTAAAGAACGCGGAGCAAGCTATACCGGGTGAAAGACAGGGGAAAATTGAGATCACTGCTTTTTCTGATGAGAAAGACGCTGTTATAAAAATAAAAGATAACGGTATAGGAATTTCTTACGAATCACGATCAAAAATTTTTACACCTAACTTCACTACAAAAACTACAGGAACGGGACTGGGCTTAGCAATGGTAAAAAACAGCATTGTTTCATTTGGCGGGACTATTTCGTTTGATACAACCGTTAATGAAGGAACTGTTTTTACGATTAGAGTCCCACGATCAATTGTTTAATCCGTTACTTTAAGTAGTGATTTGCAATTTGCCTTGTACACAAACAATTCATTATTTTTAGTACAACTCCATAGGTTATGGCTGATGTATTTAATAGAAGAATATTCAGTCGGTAATAATACTTCTCCTCTATTATTTACAAGGCCAAATAAGTTATTAAAGCTTATTTGAAAAAAGCCGGGTTCATCTCTTTCAATAGTTCCGTCTTTTATTGTAAACAAGGGCTTCCCTGCTTTGTTAAGGAGTTGCGATATGTTTTGTTTCGTAACAATAGCCGTGCTGTTTTCAAAATCAGTTGCTTCATCAAAATCAGCAGGGGTTACGCGATTTAACTTTCGATCAACATAACCGAATTTTTTTCCTTTCTTAATCCGTATCATATCATTTTTTGCAAAAAACACATTGGTGTATGTTCCAAAGCCAATGCTCATTCTGCCGTTCATGTCTGCCAATGCTACTTCTTCTTCTTCAATCAACTTCAACTGCCTTCCGTTAGTATAGTAATCGTTATTAAATGTTTTATCGTAATCATATACTATAGCTGTGATGTAACATTTTTCTATAGCGTTATAAAAACCATATAGGTCTTTTTTTACTATTAAATAAATGCCGTTCTCACAGTAGCTTATATAATCAAATTCAGGGTTGAGCAATACGGTTTCATCAAGGCTCATTAAACCGAATTTCATTTCTTTTTTTACAATGACTAAATTATTGGTATCGATCTCTGAAATCCAATCCCACTGAGCCTTTAACGCGTTATTGTAAACATCCACCAGCCCGTATTTATCTGACAAATAATACGCATAACCATTTTTAAAATTGCCGAGTTTTCGGTAGGTAAAGGGAATAACGGTTTCCGCTTTGGTATTAATAGCGCCGTATAAGCCGTTTTGCTTGCATACAAATAAATTATCAGAAGCATTATTAATGTCTTCAAAACCTTTGGTAATAAGTTGCCCCGAGCGGTTTATTAGGTAATATTCGCCTTGTCGTTTTACAATAGCCAACCCATTGGAATAATCTTCTGTTTCTTCAAAATAAAGGCGCGACGTTTGCATGCCTTCTTTATTGATGAAAAAACAACTGTCGTTTTTACAAACCCCCGCAAAGCCTTCTTTAAAAGGGGCTGCATCATCAAAGGAGGGTTTGATAACCCAGTTTCCGAGTGTATCAATATAACCGTATTTGTCCTTATTGTTTTTTAGAGGAAATTGGATTTGTTGCGATAAAGAAATTTCTTTTTCAATGTCATCACGGTAAGGATACCCCGGGTATTTGTCCAAAAATTCGTTTAATTCGTGTTTCGAGTAATTTTTAACTGAAATACTGTACAGTAATTTCCAGGCATCATCAATCGTATACTTACTGTATGAGTTAATAAATGAATATAAGCTGTCAGGCGAATGAAGCTGTTTGGTGAGCTCATACAATTTATGCTCTGCCTTTATTACATTAGGGTTTCCGGAATATAATTTAATAAATTGTTTATACTCAAATGCAGTGCCTTGCGTAGTGTGTTCTGCGTATTGAAAGTTATAGAAAACATCTTTGGCTTTTAGATATAACGCGGTTTGAGGATGGTCCAATAAAAAAAGACGCATACTGTCGCTCGACGATGTTGCTTTGTATCTTGCAAAATACAATTCATCACGCACTAAAAGCGCTGCATTTAAAAGCGTATCGTTAGTAAAATAAAACCGTTGTAAAAAATGGTTTAAATCAACTGTATTAAGGGTTGCAGAGTAGGTCTTAAATCCTTTATCGCCGATGGAATAAAGTAAACTGTTTATCGTAGTACGCGAAATAAAATAAGAAGACAATGTTACGGTATCTTTAAAAGACAGGTTGCTTTTTGCTATATATTTGGCAGCGCTGTCAATGTTGGAAAAAGGGTTATCAGTTCTGTAATAAATGGTAGCAAGCCCGTAAGATGCCTCACAGGGATTTTTTGTAAGAGAACTGTAAAATAATTCCTTCGCTTTAAAATAATCGTAAATGCTTAATGCTTTATAAGCAGACATTATTTTGCCTGCCAAAGCATTGACGGTGCTGCTGATTAACAAAACGAGAATAAATTTTTTCATCAATTGGCTGTAAAATTATAAATTGCACCCTAAATTCAATTAAAAGATGTTGACAAAGGGTGAAATCGCATTTGCGATCTGTTTTGTAATTGTTTTCATAATAGGGATGGTTTGGGCCTATAATAAGGATAGTTTTTATGATAAAATACATTTTAAAGGAGCGTCTAAAACCCTTGCTATTATTATATTAGTGCTGGTAATTATGTTTTTATTTGTTAAAATGCGACATTATATATAATACAAGCCATAATTTGTCTTATTTTTGTCGTACATTCAAGTAAATAATTTTCGATAATGAAAAAAAACCTCATTTTATTATTTTGTTTTATATGTTCAGCTTTAGTAACAAAAGCGGGCGTATTAGTTGTAGAAGGTAAATTTCAAAACAAAAACATTTATATTCAGAATTCATTCGGCGCTAACGGTGTTGGTTTTTGCGCCACCGAAATTAAAGTTAACGGAGTAGTAACCACTGATGAGGTAAATTCAAGCGCTTTTGAAATTGACCTCGCGGCAATGAATATTAAATTAGGTCAAAAAGTGACGATCGAAATTTCTCATAAAAGTGATTGCATTCCTGTAGTATTAAATCCTGAAGTTTTAAAGCCACGCCCTACGTTTGAAGTAGTGAGTATGAATATTAATTCGTCTGATATTTTAAAATGGACTTCTAAAAACGAAAGCGGATCTTTACCTTACGTTATTGAACAATTTAAATGGAACAAATGGGTATTAGTAGGAGAGGTTCAGGGAATCGGTACTGCTGATACGCATGATTATTCTTTCCAGGTAACAACACACAGCGGAGAAAACAAATTCAGAATTAAGCAGGTAGGTTTAGGAGTAGCTCCAAAAATTTCTTCAGCGGTTCTTTTAAATTCTATGAAAGAAAAGCCAACGTTTATGGTTAGTAAAGATCTAAAATCAATTCAATACTCATACGAAACCGGTTTTGAAGTGTATGATGCTTTTGGAACTGTTGTTAAAAAAGGTTTTGGTAAGGAAACGAATATTGAGAACCTTCCTAAGGGGAAATATTATTTATGTTACGATAACCAGGTAACTGAATTCGATAAAAAGAAATAATTTTAAAAAAATTTAAAAAGCCTTCAGTAGTATTACTGAAGGCTTTTTTGCTTTACGTCTTTTAGGTAGCTTTTTGATGAATATTA
>JBBRHI010000288.1:0-4663 GCA_038222995.1 Bacteroidia bacterium
GGATGTTATTGTAGATGAAGCCGGCAGCATGAAAAAAAATGTGATACTGGATTGTGCTGAAAATAGCCCGATGCTTGGCGAGTGTTCTGTAGGCAGTTCAAACGATAATAAATCGCCTGCTTATATTATTATTGAGTCAAAAAAATTCTTTAAGATCATAAAGGCCGGCTTTTAGTACCTGTTTCTATCATTTAAATTAAGGAGCAACCGGTGGGTTTTGCTTGGCATAGTATTTCTTTTGCAACCATTTATCTATTTTCCAAGTCAGTAAAGAAGAACCTGCGCCAATAAGTGCACCGGCTAATACATCGCTCGGGTAATGCACTCCCAATCGCATGCGCGAATAGCCTACAGCTCCCGCATACAAATAACAAGGTACGGCAACATACCATTTTTTACAAGATAATGTAACGGATGTTGCGAGGGAAAATGCAGCTGAGGTATGGCCCGAAGGAAATGAGTAAGAACTTTCGGAGGCTCTTTCAACCACATCGTTAGGGTAGGTGATATAAGGGCGTTGCCTTGCTACGGCATATTTTAAGCCGGTTGTAATTACAAGAGTTGTTCCTAACGCAATGCCTGTTTTAATGCCGTTGCGTACCATGGTTTTATTTTTAGTGGCAAAGCCGGTTATTAATAAGGTACCGGGTGCAACAATCATAGCGGGGTATATGGATGCTGAGGTATAATCCATAGCCCTGTCCCAACCGTTATGATCAGTTGCGTTAACGGCTTTTAATAACTGAAGATCAATGGATTGAGCAGTGGTAGCTAAACCTGTAATGATGGCAAGTGCAAGAAACAGCTTTTTCAAATCAGGCTAGTGTGTTTTGCCAATAAATAAAAAACCGGGATCCCTAAAAATAATAATAAGTATAAAAGCATTACCAGTATTTTCCCGAAAGCCTTAAGGTCTTTAATGATAGGGGTTTTAAGTACCGAAGCCACATGTTGTATAATGCCGCCTTCAAGTGTGGCGTATTGATGAACTCCTGCGGGTATGCCGGCATAACGTTTATTAAACGACAGGATCAAACAATCGCGGATGATCCAGTAATGAAGATCGGGAAGGTCGTCATAAGCGCAAATGTAATTGATGTTTTCCTGTTTCAGGTATTCGCGTACTTTATGGTTCTTTATTTCCATAATAAGGTCAAAGATCATGGATACCGGGATGATGACAAAGAAAATACTCTTAAGTACAAGGGCTAAAAGCAAAATGCATATAATAGAAATAACCGTAAACACCACTCTTATAATATGGTTATGGTTCACAAATAAGGCTTCCAATAACCTTCCGCCGTCTAACGGAATAAAAGGCAGTAGGTTAAACAGGTTCAACACAAAAAATATGTTCCCGAGCATTTCAATACGCTCATTGGGGTGGTACAAATTATACATGAGCAGTGCAAAGCCTATGAGGATGCCCGGTACGGGGCCTGCCAATATAACCACACTCATTTGCCTTTGCGAAATGGTGGACTTTTTACCGGTAACATAAGCGCCGAGTAAAGGCAATACAAACAGTTTTACATTACTGTAGTTAAAGGCCTTCATGGCAAAAAAATGCCCGAACTCATGTATCAGTAACACCAGTAAAACGGCAGCAATATAAATAGCATCGAGGTTAAACACCACATAAAATAAAAAGGCATATATAGCGAGGCTTATCAACGACTTGCGAATCCAGTTTTGTTTATCCTGAACTATTAAAGGTTTTGGTAAAATACCGGGGTGTTGGTTCTGTTGCTCTTCCGGTTCAAAATTTTCCATGCCGCTAAATTACTGTTTTGAAAATAAAATAAGTCATATCTGTAAAATATTTCCCGCAGATCTCGGTGAGGCCGCAGAAGGTTATATAGGTATAATTTATTAAGATCTATATTTATAAACGCACGCAAGTCTGCAAAATCTTCGGGACATTTTTTCATATTACAAACGCTAATAATTAAGCGGACGTGTATTTTTAATTAAAAAAAAGATATATTTGAGTTATACTAAGTTTAACCTTAATTAATATAAATAACCTATGTCTGTTTGGAGAGTAAAGCCTGTATCTGCCTTTGAGGCCGATATGAAAAAAAGTGATTTAAAACGCGTATTAACAAAATGGGGTTTGACATCCCTTGGGATCGGAGCAATTATTGGAGGCGGTATTTTTACATTAACGGGTATTGCCGCGCATGATTTTGCAGGTCCTGCCTTAGCTCTGTCATTCGTTATTGCCGGTATTGGGTGTTTATTTGCCTCTTTATGTTATGCCGAATTTGCTTCTGTATTACCTGTGGAAGGTTCTGCTTATGCTTATGCTTATGGTACAGTAGGTGAATTATTTGCCTGGTTCATTGGTTGGAATTTAATTTTAGAATACATGATGGGTGCTACAACCGTAGCCGTTGCATGGAGCGGATATTTTGTAAAATTATTGCATCTGTTCAGGGTCGATTTTCCGATATGGCTTTGTAACGACCTGGCAACTGCCACTGAAAAATGTAAAGAATTAGGGATAGACGCACCAAGCTTCGCCTTTAACTTACCGGCCTTATTAATTACATGGTTAGTGACCTATATATTAGTAAAAGGAATTAAAGAAGCTGCCAATACCAACAATGTTATTGTAATTGTAAAAATAGCAGTGGTATTGTTCGTTATTATAGTGGGCGCCTTTTATATTAAAGCGGAGAACTGGACACCGTTTATTCCCGATAAAGTTCCTATTATCGGTGAAGACGGTATTGCTACAGGCAAATTTAATTTTGGTTTCGGCGGTGTATTAACGGCAGCCACCATTGTATTCTTTGCATATATAGGCTTCGATGCCGTATCCACACAGTCAGGCGAGGCTATTAATCCTAAAAAAGATGTGCCTTTTGCTATTATTGCTTCTTTAATTATCTGTACTGTTTTATACATATTAGTATCATTGGTCTTAACCGGTATGGTAAGATACGATCAGCTTGATAAAGCGGCTCCTGTTGCTTCGGCGTTCTCCGGTATCGGGTTAAATTGGGCCGTGTTTATTATTACCTTGGCTGCAACAGCCGGTTTAACGTCTGTAATGCTGGTGATGATGTTGGGCCAGACACGGATCTTTTTAGGAATGGCAAAAGACGGTTTATTACCTCAGTTTTTCAAAACACTTCACCCTAAATTCAAAACACCGCACAAAAGCACCGTATTGGTTGGCTTAATTGTTTCAATAGTAGCAGCATTAACTCCTATTGATAAGGTAAGCCAAATGTGCAGCATGGGAACTCTGTTAGCCTTTGCTATGGTGTGTGTAGCTGTTATGATTTTACGTTATAAAAAACCGGAACTGGAAAGACCTTACCGTACGCCGGCAGTTTATGTAGTAGGTTGTTTAGGTGTAGCGTTTAATATATTTTTAATGTGCTTTGTTCGTAAGGAAACATGGATCGCCTTTTTAATATGGGGAGCAATAGGTATTATATTTTACTTCGTTTACAGTAAACGAAACAGTAACCTTGAAAAACAGGAGACGGCTGAAATAAAAGATTAATTAAAGTATTTGTGAAAAAATCCCTGAACCTTTTAGATACGACGCTTTTAGTGGCCGGTTCTATGATAGGTTCGGGGATTTTTATTGTAAGTTCCGACATTGCCCGTTCTGTAGGCTCGGCCGGTTGGTTGTTGGTGGTGTGGATGCTTTCGGGCGTTATTACCTTATTTGCCGCTTTAAGCTACGGTGAGCTTGCGGGTATGATGCCGCAAGCCGGCGGACAATTTGTTTACATTAAAAAAGCATTCGGCGACCTAACGGCCTTTGTGTACGGCTGGACTGTTTTCCTCGTCATTCAAACCGGGGTAATTGCTGCTGTAGCTGTTGCCTTTGCAAAATTTACCGGTGTGTTCATTCCCTTTTTTGAAGAAGGAAACGTGATGATAGAGATCGTTCATTTTAAAATTACAAGTGCACAGCTCTTAGCTATTTTTATCATTGCGTTGCTCACTTACATTAACACACGCGGCATTGAAAACGGGAAAGCCATTCAGCGTATTTTTACCTCCGCTAAACTCATTGCCTTATTTGCTTTGATCATTGTCGGAGTGTACTATGGGTTTCATACCGATGTGTTCTCTAACAATATGGCACATGCCTGGGAGGCGAAAAGGGAGGTTCCGATACATAAGGGCATCGCCGTTGTTACTACTTTCAGCCAAGGTATTTCAGGAATAACACTGGCAACAGCACTGGGGGTTGCGATGATAGGTTCTTTGTTTAGCAGCGATGCTTGGAACAATGTGACCTTTATTGCCGGTGAAGTCGAAAATCCTAAAAAGAATATCCCCCTGGGTTTATTTTTTGGTGTGTGCATGGTTACCTTTATTTATGTGATGGCAAATGTTGCTTACTTGTGTTTATTGCCTTTGGAAGGATCTGTTAACGGACAAACAGTGATGGAGCAGGGCATTATGTATGCCCAAAAAGACAGGGTAGGAGCCGCCGCTTTATTCACCGTATTTGGCGATACCGCTAAGTATGTAATGGCAGCATTAATTATGGTGTCCACCTTTGGTTGTAATAACGGGTTGATCCTTGCGGGTTCGCGTTTGTTTCAGTCTATGGCTAAGGACGGCTTGTTTTTTAAAAGTGCCGCTAAGCTTAATAAATTTAATGTACCTTCCAATGCATTGATATTTC
>JBBRHI010000289.1:0-4658 GCA_038222995.1 Bacteroidia bacterium
GTTGAAAAATCAGGTTCGGAAGTAAAAGAAATTGTTATTCAAGAGTTGAAGTTTAATTCAAATTTACAATTTGGATACCGAAAAATTAGCGAATTAGAACCCGACCTTATTGAAGCACAGGAGAAAATTAAATGGGCCGACCATCTGGTTTGGATTCATCCTGTTTGGTGGGGCGGACTTCCGGCAATAACCAAAGGGTTTATTGACAGGGTTTTTTTGCCGGGTTTTGCGTTCAAATACCGTAAGGATTCAATTTGGTGGGATAAGCTTTTAGCCGGTAAAACAGCGCACATTATTACCACCCTCGATCAGCCGAGTTGGTATTATTGGTTGGTGTATGGACGCCCAAGCGTTAATCAACTCAAAAAATCGACATTGGAATTTTGTGGTGTAAAGCCTGTAAAAGTAACCTATATAGGGCCAATCAGAAATTCGACAGAAGCTTTTAGAAATAAATGCCTTAATAAAATTAAACAGATGGGAATAAAAAATGCTTAATAACGTAAAACTAAGTATCAATAAAAAAAATGGAACGAAGGGAAAGTTTGATTTTATTTACCCTATTGGTTAACAAAACATAAGAAGTGAATTTACAGAATCCTTTTTTATTTACTTAAAAACGTATGATTAAATAATGCAATATAAACTAACACGAAATATTCTTATAAGCTTATTGGCATTTTTAGGAGTAGGAGCAATTGCGGGAGGCGGAGCTTTAATACTTTCTCCTTCCGGGACATTAATTGGTATGCCTTTATCAATGTTAGTTAACACACCGTTCAATAATTTTTTAATTCCCGGAATGATCTTGTTTTTAGTGTTAGGCGTTTCACCTGCTTTATTGTGCTTTGCGCTGATTAAAAAGCCTCAATCGAAACCGGCTGAGCAATTCAATTTTTTTAATGATATGCATTGGTCGTGGACTTACAGTATTTATGTGGCCTTCGCATTAATTTTTTGGATACAAATAGAAATGATTTTTCTTTCAGCAGTAAGCGGGTTACATACCTTCTACATGTTTTTGGCAGTTGCCATCATTTTTGTTGCTTTGCTGCCTCCCATAAGAAATCAATATAAAAAATCATGATCTGTCTTTTACTATTTAGTATCATTGTTGCAATAACAGTCCTTGCATTAAGAATGAACTTGTCTATCCGTTTCAATAAGCAGGTGAAGGATTTATTTGCACAATCAAAAAATATTTCAAACCAAAAATTTAGCTGCCGGCAACTTGTAGGTTTGCCTGAACCTGTGCAACGCTATTTTAACCATGTGATGAAAGAAGGCCAACCTTATATCAGTAATTTAAGAATGACACATAACGGGCAATTTAAAACCGGGCAGCATAAAGCTTGGGTAAATATGGAAGGAGAGGAATACTTTACGGCAGATAAGCCGGGGTTTATATGGAAAGGAAAAACAACCCTGTTTACAGCCCGTGATATGTATATTGCAGATAAAGGAAGGTTGATAGTTTCTCTTTTATCGCTTTTTAATGTTGTTGATGGAAAGGGAGAACACTATAATCAAGGAGAACTGATCCGTTGGCTTGCCGAAAGTATTTTGTTCCCGACAAATTTTTTACCAAGCAAAAATTTACAATGGTTAGCTATTGATCGTATATCAGCTAAACTAACCTTTAATTATAATCATCAATCTCTTTTTTTTATTGTAACATTTAATAACGTTGGAGAGATTTCACAACTCGAAACAAAGCGATATATGGATGCAAAAAATCTGGAAACCTGGCTTATTAAATTAGCAGATTACAAAACAATAAACGAAATTTTAATACCTACGAACTTTGAAGTGCTTTGGCGATTAGAGAAAGGGGATTTTAGCTATGCAAAGTTTAATTTAAAAAAATTAGAATATAATATCCCCGAAAAATTTTAAAATGAGCCCCTTCCGCCGTTATTGCAGTAAATTGATTGTTTACATTAGTAAATAATGCGCCGGCTCCCCTAAAAGCAAACGAAATCCTTTTAAGAGTTTTCTTTTATACTACTGCTTAAGCGTATTTAAATTCTCATTAATAAACTGCTCAAAACTTTTAGGCTCCTTGTTTAATAGCTGTTTAATGCAATCAGTTACTTTAGGTTCATTTTGAAATTGAGGTAGATAGTGCAGCATTATCATCACTAAAATGAGCATAACGGGCATTTTTTCTTTTCGTTTAGTAAAATAAAATTTAAGCAGGTTGGGTGATTGGTATCGTATTTTTACATTAACAGCTTCGCTTAACTTTTTTGCCATCTCGTAAAAGGTGAGCTTTTCATTGCAGGTTAATTCGTAGCTTTTGTTAATATGCGTTTCGCTTTCCGTTAAAATTTTTGCGGCTACTTGGCCAATATCTGTAACATCTACGAGGGTAAATTTTGCATTACCTGCCGGCAAAAATATTCTGTTATACTTTACTAAATCATGATACAAGGTGGAAGTGAAATTTTGCATAAAATAAGCCGGCCGTAAAAACGTGTAAGGTATTTTACTTTCAACAATTAATTTTTCGATTTTATGATGGGGAATTATTTTACTTTTTTCAACGCCTTGTACCGATAAAAACACAATGTGTTTTATGCCGCAACTGGCAGCCGAATCAATCAATGGTTTAAAATATTTTTCAACTTCAGATAATTGCGGCGGTCGCAGTAAAAAAAGAATCTCGCAATTAGTTAAAGCCGGTTTATAAGTAGTAATATCCGTAAAATCAAAGCGTAATGTATTTAATTTGTGATCTTTTAATTTTAATGTATCTTTTTCTAAATCAAAAACTCCGGCATTAATTTCAAATATGTGATTGAGTTTATTCAGGGATTTTATTACTTCCATGCCAACATTGCCTGTTGCACCGGTTATTAAAATACGTTTCATTTTTTTAGTATATTATTTTATAGTTTTCGGGAACTGTTTCCATAAACGGACGCCAACTCTAATTACCGGCGATAAATCAACATTAGAAATACGATAGGTTTGAGTGCCGAACTCTAATTTATTATTTGCGCGAATATATACATGAAATGCAGGTTGAATATAAAAATAGCGTCCAATAAAAAACTGATAACCTATACCCGGGCCATAATCCATACTTACTAAATCTTTTTTTATTCCTGTTGATTTTTGTTCTATTGCAAACGTATGGTATTCTAAATACGCATATAGTTCTAAATTTTTCCAAATATTATATCCGAAAAATATACCGGGCGATGTTTTATAGTAACGTTTAAAATCATGACTGCTATTGTTAACACCTGCCGTTTCCGCATTATAAGTTCCACTATTAATTACGCTGACACGGACCCTGTATTTTTTATAACGATACCCAACGCCTACATGCCAGCCACCTGCAAAAAACATGGGGAACAAACTTTCAATTTCAACGGCATGTTTAACTTCGTAATTAGCCGGTTTTGGTTTAAAGAAAGTAGCGGTATCTTTTTGTTGAGCGATAGTTGATACAGTAATTAAGCATAACAGTAAAGTAATGAGGCTGTTTTTATTTTTGATTTTTTCCATTTGAGATTTTTTAAATGATAACAGTCCTCAAAGTTGGGTTATATATCTACGAATGAATTACATAATCTAATAGAAAGATTACATAATTCACGTTTTTACGGTAAACAATTCATTCAGTGTCCTATTTTACAATAAAGGGTTGTACTTTTGAATAGGTAATATTAAAATCGTCACCTTGGACAGGCAGCAAATTACGGCATGATTAGTATATGGGTTAATTAAATCTCGCAACCGTCGGGGCCGCAAGTGCCTTCGGTATCAGAATTTATTAATTTTAGAGGGTTTTCTTTTGTGTACTCTTCATACGATTGAGTTAGTGCTTGCAAAAATGTTGCAGGCTCCTGCGCTCCTGATACCGCATATTTACGATCCAATACAAAAAACGGAACTCCTCTTACGCCTACTTGTTGCGCTTCATAGATATCTTTTTCTACTTCTTCGGTATAAAGATCGCCGGTTAATAAAGTGTTGACTTCCGTTTTATCTAAGCCGATCTCTGTTGCTATTTGCAATAAGGTGGCATGATCGGCGGTGTTTTTTCCTTCCGTAAAATAAGCGGCAAATAGTTTTTCTTCCAGCTCATTTTGTTTATTGTGTTTTTTAGCCAGGTGCGATAAACGATGGGCATCGAATGAATTAGCAACTACTGCTTTATCAAAATTAAAATCAAGCCCTACCTGTTTTGCAATACCTGTTACGTGCGCTGTTGTTTCTCTTGCCTGCTCTTTACTCCAGCCTTTCTTTTCGGCAAGGTGATCAATCGTGCTTAAGCTCGGATCAGTTACTGTTGAAGGATCAAGCTGAAAGCTTTTCCAGATCACTTCAATATTATTTTTGCCGGGAAATTCGCTTAATGCTTTTTCAAATTTGCGTTTGCCGATGTAACAAAACGGGCACATCACATCGCTCCATATTTCTACTTTCATAATTATCTTTTTAGGTATCATTAATAAAACAAAGAAGCCGCCGGAATGTTGCGGCAGCTTCTTTTATTATATTCTATTTAAAAATTATTTACGTGCTTCCGTTTCTTCGGGCTTCAGCTTGCTAAGTTCCGCTAGTATCATTTTACGTTTTTCATTGAAGTCTGCTATTTTTTGTTTTTCAGCATTTATCTTATCTTCAATTTCTTTCATAAAAGG
>JBBRHI010000290.1:0-4641 GCA_038222995.1 Bacteroidia bacterium
AGCAGGGAACGGGTTTTTAATACTCCATATTCCCAAGCTTAAATATAAACCCGCGATGACTGAATTAGCTGCCAGGATTCCAATATCAAATTGAGCAAGAACCCCTAAAAATAAAGCAATTAACATAAATAGGATAGAAAGCCCGAATAAAATATACCGTGCTTTGTTGATCGCTTTTTTATGATCGGCTAATAACGTATGCTTGTTATTGATATTCCATATAAAGCGTTTCATAGAAGGCTGATTTCCTTTTTGAGGAAAGCCGCAATGAGGACAGAATTTATCGGCTTCCGTTAAGCCCGGCGATTTACAATAATAACAAACAGAAGGATTAGAGATAACGATTTGTCTTCTTGCTTCACTTCTTTGTCTTCCGGTTTGTTTAATAGCCATATAATTTGTCTGATTATAGAAAAGTTTCTATTTCGATTTACAGTATTTCTATTTCCATATCTGCACCGCCTTTCTTATCTGCATTATAATATTTTATATTAAATGTCACACCTTTATCGGCAAACGAAAAATGTCCGTCTCTACTGTTTGCTTTTCGGATATGCTTCTCCGCTTTATGAATGGCCGCATTAAACGCATCATAATATTTTGTTTCCGGCACCGGTTTTCCAAACACTGATTTATCGAGCCGGCAACGCTCATAACCTTTGCCTTTGCAAATTAAGGTATCACAATTTGAACTGCTTGTGTAATAATAATCGTTGTAGCCTGTTTTACCGAAAAGTAATACTTTTGATTTGCCGTCGCGTTCCGAAACATAAAGCTTTTTGTTTTGAGCGGGCGCATGGTGTGTTAATATAAAACACAGCATTAAAAAGAATACGGCTTTTTTCATAAGATCAATTTTAATCCGGTTAAATATACTATTTCCCCGGTACCAAACGATAAAAAGTTTTTTGCAATTTACCTGTCATTACTGTTTGTGCATGAAAGAATAATTTCATGGATTGATATATTATTAACTTTATGATTTCAACCAAATACCTTAACTATTAAAAAAAACAGACCATGAGCCTTTTTATTTCCATTCTATTTTTAATAGCAGGCATTATTGTCATGCTGTTGATCATCGCCCTTTTTATGAGGAAAGAACATTATGTGAAATGTGACATTGTGATTTATGCCCCACAACAAAAGGTATTTGATTATGTGAAGCTGCTTAAAAATCAGGATACATTTAACAAACACGCAAAGGCAGACCCCGGAAGGATAGAAACATTTAAAGGCACAGACGGAACGGTGGGATATATTTACAGCTGGAGCGGAAATAAAAGCGCGGGTGTAGGAGAAAAGGAAATTAAAAACATAGTGGAAGGGAAAAGCATGGAAGCAGAAATTCGTTTTGTAAAACCAATGGCAGCCACTGCCCGTATTATTATGGATACAGAAGCATTATCCGATACTGAAACAAACGTATCCTGGAGCAATGCCGGTATATTAAAATATCCCTTAAATATCATGATCCCTTCTATGGAAAAAATGATTTCCAAAGATATGGACGGCAGCTTATTGACCTTAAAAAACCTTCTCGAAAAGAAATCTTAAAATTAAGTTCCGGTTATTTCTTTACAAATGAATACATGGAAATATAATCTCCTCCGCTTTGAGACACTAATTCGTAACCCTTAGAGGCCATAAGATTTATTGCAGCGTTAATTTTTAAAGTATTGGGGACCATGTTGCCGGTTGTTCCTTTATCAAGATCTAATTCTTCCGTTTTACCTTCATAACACAGCACTATCCTAGAACCTCCTAAAGCTGCTTCAACAGTTCGTATGGTAGCATATTTAGCTCCTTCAGCCTGTGATTTAGTAAAAGAAGAAATAAGCATAAGTGCGGGAATAATGGCCATGGCAAGAATGACTAGTTTAGCTGTTGTTTTTATAGTGTTTGGTTTAGGTTATTTAGTTTATGATTTACTGCATTACTGCGATTTATTACTCCTTACAATCTTATAGCTTTCATATTGAAATATTTTTGCCTTTTTAACTTCTTCCACAGTATTAAAATCTTTCGGGTAGCCTTTATCTTCATAAAACTTACCGGTAAATTCAACGATGTCTCCTGTGTATCCGATCGTATCCGGTAATGCTTTCGAAATTTCGCCGGGTTCTATAAATATACATACGTTAGCCAACGAATCAGGAAAGTCTGTGTATTTTCTAATATCCTTTTCTTTTACCCAATTTGCACAATCACAGCCCCATGATATGTAATGCAGCTTTAATGTCTCTTTTTTATTTCTGAGTTTTCTTCCGCAAGAAATAAAGAGTACCGTCAAAGTAAATAATACGATTACATATTTAGAGAAGCTTCGACTGATCATTTAGCTGAGTTCCGTTCATTTAATTTTCGGGCTATTTCCGTATAGATCGCTAATTCTGTTGTATCTATTGAATTTGACTTATTTTTATAATAGGATATAACAGTATTACATGCAGGAAGATTAGAAAAATTCCCGAAACAAACACAGGCTTTTTTATAATAGTATAAAGCTGTTAAACTATCCTGCTTTACAATTTTTCCTTTTGAATAGATATTACCAAGCTCATTATTAGCCATAGCGCCATACATATAATAGTTGCCTGTTGCAGCTCTTTTTAACCAATACAAAGCTGAATCATTATTAATTTCTTTTTCGCGTCCTTCGAGGTAATATAACCCCACTATCCATTGAGCTTCTCCATCATTTAACACGGCTGCTTTTTTATAAGATGCATATTGCTCTTCCCTCTTATCAGTATAATAAGCAAGTTCTTTATAAAAAAAATACCTTTCACTGTAAGCAGTATCTAAAGAAAGTCCCTTTATACAATACTTAATTATTTTTTGTTCTTGATCCTTAGTTACGGGAATGTAATATTTATGACATGTATAATATTCAACCACGCGATAGCAATCTGAAACACTTCCTTTATCTGCAAGCCTTTCTGTTTTTTTAATATTGGAACAGGCAAGAGAAATGAAAACTATTATAACTATTATTATATTCCTTATAACCAAAATTAATTATGTACATTATCAAATATAATATAAATATAAAAAAAGGATGCCCAAAATGAATATCCTTTTACCATTTAATGTAATTAGTTATTAGTAACCTGATTTCAATTCAAGTTTTCTTACCCCGCCTACATTTATTTTAGTACTTCTATTTTGATTTGGAAGTGGTGTCCCCATAAACTTTCGGAAAGGGGGTCGCTATATTCTTTCCTTCTCTTGTATATTCTTTATGCGGCCCTGCCCATCGATTATTTAACCAATAGCCCACCTCTTTTATACGTCCGTTGTCGTGATACGTTTGTGCAAAACCGCTTGGCCGGCCGTTCTCAAAAGTTAAAATGCTTCTTACGTAGCCGTTGCAATAGTATTCTGTCCAAACACCGGTTTTCCGATTATTCTTGTAATATCCTTCTTCTACTTTTTGATTAAACATAAAACAGCCCTTAGGCTTACTTGTACCCAATATGATCCAATATCCCTGCTTCTTTCCATTTGAGTCTGTGCAATTAAGGGTATCGAAACGGACCGCCGTATTTTGAGCAGTGCCGGCAATTGAACAGCCTATAAAAATAAAAAGGATGAGCTGCTTCATGTTTTTTATTTATTATAAATATACAAAAAGAAAATGCAAATGTATTTACTTGAATAAACGTATACTGATATCCAATTAATATTTAACGTAAAAAAACCGGCTACTGTAACTGATTGTCTTTGAACCGTCGCTTACCAGGATGTGTTCTATCGAAATTTTTTTAAGTGTTGTCTTAAATTTACCGAGCGCATCTATCATGGATTGGTTCAACGTATTCCCCTTCCCGTTAATAACCATTAAGCCGTTAGCAATTAAATAGCTGAAATCAAAAGAGACTACCT
This sequence comes from Bacteroidia bacterium, assembly GCA_038222995.1. Classification (GTDB taxonomy): domain Bacteria; phylum Bacteroidota; class Bacteroidia; order B-17B0; family Aurantibacillaceae; genus UBA4416. Next base: position 3,889 of record JBBRHI010000290.1, read on the forward strand.
GTAAAGAAACATTATTTTTTACAATAAGGGTTTTACAATTTATAAGCCGGTCATAGCTAAGCGTATCGCCCGGGAAATCACAAAACACAATAGGCTGTTTACGGGGAGACACCTTTAGTTTAACAGGCTTATTTAGTGCCGGTGTTTGACAAAAACAATCTACGCATAGCGCAAGTATTAATAGCGGTAATAGGATGGTATGTTTCATAACTTATTAATATTATTAAAGGTAAAACATTAAAATTACATCCGGCAAAACATTGAACTCCATGTATGAGATTGCTTCTCCACCCACGGCAAATCGTAAATGACGAAAGCAAAAAAGGACACCCTGTCGGGGTGTCCTTTTTACATAGTAATTTAATAAATAACTAGTAACCTGCTTTCAATTCAACCCTTCTGTTCTGGCTTCTTCCCGTAGCTTTAGTATTATCACCTATCGGTCGTGTTTCGCCGTAACCAACTGCTGTTAAGCGTGGGGCAGCTACGCCTTTAGACTCTAAGTATGCTTTTACGGATTCAGTTCTTTCCTGTGAAAGTTTCATGTTATAGGCATCATCGCCAACGTTATCCGTATGTCCTTCAATCGTTAAGTTCACACCGTCATTACGTCTTAAAATATCAACCAAAGCATCAAGCTGTGCATTAGACACTGCTTTTAATTTAGCGCTGTTGGTTTCAAAGAAAATTTTACTTGCGATAACGGTTATTTTTTTGATGTCTTCTTTTGCAATTTCAGGACAACCTTTATTT
>JBBRHI010000291.1:0-4606 GCA_038222995.1 Bacteroidia bacterium
GCTTTTTTATAATATTTGTTAAAACACTAAACTTCCCGTACTATGAAAAAACTGCTACTGTCACTTTCTATTTTATTATTTACCGGTGTATTACAGGCACAGGATTTTAATTTAGATGATCTGCCCAACCATTTAGTAAGAGAGTTAAATAAATTCAGGGCTCTGAACGGACTTGATACATTTGAAGTCAATGATATTTTAATTAATGCTGCTGCAATTGATGCAAAATCAATGGCTAAATCAGGTCAGGCAAAAGTAGATCCTGAAAAAGTAAAGAAAAATTTGGTGAAATCGGGCGGTACCAATAAAGGAGAAGAAACCGCTATGCTTGCTCCCGTGAGCAAAGGAAGAGATACTTACAATACCGCGCAGGTTGCTAAAGTTATATGGACGCGTTGGGAAAATACCAAAAAAGATAAAGCCGTGTTGTTGAGTCCGCAATATATGATGGTTGGCTTTAAATGTACCATGGATAAGGATAATAAAAAAGTAGTGGCCGTGGCCGTATACGGGGGTTACGACAGCTTTAATGCCGGCGCTAAAAAGAAAAAGGAATTGGCCGTTCCGTACAATACTAAATCTAAAAAATTACAGGCGCCCGACCTTAAATCATGTAAAAACTGTGATAAATGGAAAAATTATGATTTGTTGCAAAAAGGTTTAACGGTTGAAAACGGCAAGATCTATTTAGAATATGCAAACCTTAAGGACCTGAAACGTTTATTAAAGAAAACAAAAGACGGGCTTGCTGTGGATATTGTACAACGCGCGCAATATGAGAAACCGGATTATAACATTGTAGATAACAATTTGCAGAGCAAAGGGGTTATGCAAAAAGTTATTTATAAGGATAATGTCTTTTCTAAAAATTTAATTAAGCCCGATCCTAAAGCTAAAAAGAAGATCAAAACCAATAAATTAAGATTGGAAATGGGTAAATTCAATAAGAAAATTACAGGGCCTTATGAATTAAATTTAATTGTGGTGCAAGACGGGCACGTATGCAGAACAGTGACCCGAAGTTATTTAGAGGAAGGCGACCAGGAAAGTAATACGCCTATCGGTTTGCTGCCCGCGCTTGAAAGTGTTGGTTTAAAGCCTCCTTTTGAGCCGAAATCAGAAAGTTCTATCTTGAATTTCACAATCCCATTCGAAAAAAATAAATCAGAATTTAAAGCGGAAGATGTTCAGCCGTTTATCAGGGCATTAAATGAACCCGATTTTGTGATCGACGGGTTATATATCTATGCTTACTCATCCATTGAAGGAGATGCTAACTCTAATGCAAAACTGCAGCGTAAACGTGCCGAAAGCGTAACCAAAGTATTACAGAGTATGCAAAACAACAAGATAAACCCTAAAATTGAAACGAAAGATTCATGGAATTTATTTGAATTGGAAATGGAAGACGGAAAATATGCTGAGCTTGTAAAAATGGGGAAAGACAAAGCCGTTAAAAAAATCAATTCCGACAATTCCTTATTAAGCGAGTTAGAGCCTGTATTGGCAAAACAACGTTTTGCACAAATTGTGATGGATGTAACGTATGATATTTCAGGAGATAAAGAACAGCGTTTTACAACAGTATCTTTTAACCGTGCGGTGAAAGCAAATAAAATGCCGCAGGCTTATAAAATTATGGAATACGCGGCCGCAAAAGTGATTCAGAAAAAATATACAGAGGATGCTATGGATAGTCTTAAAGTGCCTAACGATGCTAAGTTCGCTAATTTCATGAATAATAAAGTGTACTTTAATTATTTGGCTAACAGCAGTATTGTGGATGAAGATGATTATAAAGAATTGCAACGGTTAGAAAAACTGGATCCCGCAAATGAGGTGATCCGTTACAACCGCATTTTCAGCTCTATAAAATTAGATACAACGCTAGGCACTAAAGATCAACAAGCTAAATTGCAGCAGGATATTGACGGGTTATATAAATCAAAAATCACAAAAAAGCAAGTAGACGGTTTAAATATTGAATGGCAGTTTAAAATTATGGAATCGTTGGATACGGTTGAGAATGCAGAGCCCCAAATTGAAGCGTGCATTACCCGCATTAAAAGCTTTTATAATTTTAAAGATGCTACCTGGCAAAATGCTTTAAAACTGGCTTATGTATTTACCCGCGGAAAAGACTATAAATTTTCCAGCAATATACTGGAGCCTTTCTTAAAGGTAAACGGTGTGGATGAAGGGTTATTGTTCAGTTACATTTCCATTGCATCACACTTGCCTGAAAAGTTTTACAGCCGTAATTTTAATGATGCTTTGCATAAAGCGAAAGAAAAAAATCCGCAAAGGTACTGCGAATTGTTCGGTGATCCGAGAATGTCTTTCCAGGTATTGGGAAACCCTAATGCAAAAGCAGATTATAAAGAGGCAGGCTGTGCTAAATAATATTTTACGGAAATAAAAAAATCCCACACACCTGTGTGGGATTTTTTTATGTATAAATAACGCTGTTAATTCAGTACTACTATTTTTTGTTTAATGCTCTCTCGGCCGTTTTGGCCTATTATAAAATAAATTCCTTGTGAAAGGTTTTCAACATGAATAGTGTTATTGTTGGTTGCATTTAATTCTATTAACCTTACAGGTTGCCCTATTTCATTAATAATATTAAGTTGCATAGCTGAAGTTGCTTTAAGAGTGAATGACCCTTTGTTTGGATTAGGGAATAAAATACATGATACGCTTTGCAATTCCTCAATGCCCGTACAGGCATTTACTATTGATGTAACTGTAGCGGTAGAAGAACAGTTGTTTGCATTCGTATACATATACGATAGAGTATGTGTGCCCACTCCGGCGGTTGCCGGCGAAAAGCTTGTTCCCGCTACACCTGCACCCGAATAGGTTCCACCCGCCGGTGTTGCATTCAATGTAACGCTTGGTGAACTGCTGCAAAATGTAGTTTGTGACAATACAAAATTAATTACAGGTAATTGATAAACCGTTATATTAATGCTTCCTGTAACATTACAGCTTAAAGAAGTTGTTCCTGTAACACTGTAAACGCCTGTAGCGGTTGGTGTAATTACGGCAGTGGCGGTAGAGGCGGAATTACTCCATGTGTAAGTTGTTGCGCCGCTTGTTGTTAATGTAACAGTACCGCCTGCGCATAAAGAGGTTGAAGATGCAGATACAGTTGTACTTCCCGGTGTGGGCGCGTTAATAACAGCCGTTACAGTGTTAGTACAGGTTGCGGCATCTTTTATAGTTGCTGTATACGTTCCTGCCGGAAGGTTATTTGCAATTCCCGTATTTTGAACCGGGCTTGTCGTCCAAGTATAAGTAAATGCAGGTAAACCACCAATCGGTGTAATAGTAGCGCTTCCGCCGGCAGTACACGTTGCGTTAATTGTAGTTGTTGAATACGTTGGCAGTGCCACGCCTGATACAGCAAAAATACAAATGCGCGGGTTCGTAGAGGTGTTTTGAATAATAATGCGCTGTACATTTTTAGCTCTGTTAGCACAGGATAACACCAAATCAGTTGGGTACATACTTGGCTCATTAAATTGATAATCCGGCGAATTCATTGACCGGCCTGTACGGTCAAAACCGCTGATAACGGCATTGGTATTGTTAAACCAATCCGTCATAGTAAGGCCGTTGAATACCTGAGAGCTCCCGTCTGTAAAACGCACTGTAATGTTCATGCCTGCCAAACCTTCTGTTGCAAGCCCTAATAAGCTTAAGGCTGCAAATGAATTGGGAGTTGTAAGCGTTAATGAATCTTTTAATCCCATGGGAATAAAAGATGTATTATTAGCCGAAAAAGCATTCATTTGATAGGTTCTTAAGCCGTTGGTAATAGTGCCGTTATCCGGTAAACCATAGCCCGTGCCAAATACGCTGCCATAGGCATAGCTGTATAACACATAATCGCTGCCGTCTATCGAGCCGCTTGTAGAGCCTGTGGCAGGGGAGCTTTCGGCAACCGCATCTAAATTATATCCTGATACCGTTATCGGTGAATAGGTTTGTGCAAAGGTTGCGGAAGTAAATCCTGCGCAAACCGCGAAAAGTAAAATTGGTTTCATAAGCTTAAATTTTAGGGTTATGCGTAAAGTTACTAAAATGATTTAGTTTATCTTCCGTTTTATTACTTGGATTCCTATAATTAAACTATTTTAACGGTTTGTTACTCTAAAGAGCTCTCGATGAGTACCTCTCTGTATTTTTCGAGAATGGTGGATTTAGAAATGAACCCCTGGTATTTACCTTCAAAGATTACGGGAATGTTCCATAAGTGCGATTCGGAAAATAATTTCATGGCCGAAATAATGTCGTCCTTTTCAGTGATGATGTATTTCGGAGGATGCATGATTTCTTTTACGCTAACAGTATCATATAATTCCTGCTTAAACATGATTTCGCGGATGTCATCAATACTGATCAATCCTTTTAAATTATAGTCTTTATCCAATACCGGGAAAATATTTCGCTTAGATAAAGTAATGAGCTCGATCAGTTTTCTGAGGTTAACATTTATAGGAACTTCCATGAAATCACGTTCTACATAGGCTGAGAGATCGATGTTGCTTAATAAGTAAGAATCGGTATTAGTAGTAACGATTTTTTCTTTCTCAGCGAG
>JBBRHI010000292.1:0-4598 GCA_038222995.1 Bacteroidia bacterium
TGTACAGGCTGCCTGCTCCAGTTTTATATATTCATTAACTACGGCCTCCAAATTTATTGAAACAGGAACTCACAAAAAAATACTGGTAATCGGCTCTGATAAAATGAGCAGCATAATTGATTATACCGATCGTAAAACGTCTATCTTATTCGGTGACGGTGCAGGTGCGGTTTTGCTTGAACCAACGGCCGACGGTACCGGCATTTTGGACAGTAAAATGTATTCGGACGGCTGCGGCAAAAAAGCCTTGTTTCAACCGGCCGGCGGAAGTTTAATTCCTTCTTCAATTGAATCGGTTACTAACAAACAACATTTTGTTGAAATGGACGGGCAGTCTGTTTTTAAAGTAGCGGTGATTAAAATGGCCGATGTAGCGGAAGAGATCATGAAACGCAACAATTTAAAAGCAGAGAATATTGCTTTTTTAGTGCCGCACCAGGCCAACAAACGTATTATTGAAGCAACGGCTAACCGTATGGGCATTAGCATGGAAAAAGTAATGCTTAACATTCAAAAGTACGGTAATACAACTTCTGCCACGTTACCTATATGTTTGTCGGAATGGGAAAGCCAACTCAAAAAAGGCGATAACCTTATATTGACCACATTTGGCGCGGGTTTTACCTGGGGTGGCTTGTATTTAAAGTGGGGGTATTAGTTTATAAGCGCCTTTTACATTTATTTGGCATGAAAATCTATTATAACCAGGTATTTAGGTATTATAATTGTCTTTGCTTTAAAAGAAATATCTTATTTTTGTATATATTATAGTTAAGCAAGAGCCGGTTTATATATTGTTTAATTAATAACTCCTATTCATTATGAGCTCATCTACTATCGATTTAAAATTAAATATTGCAAAAAAGCAGTCTGAAGTTTTATATAAAAGAAATCCATCTTGGCAGGAAAAAGTAGATAATTTGCTGGATAGAATGAATATTCTAAATGGAATTTTAACCGATCTTCATTCAATATTGCTTAGCGTTAATTTTGAACTTGAAAGGGATTTTAAAGGGTTTAGGGAGTCTGAACAAGCTCCAAAAATTCTTTTGGAAACTACTCATTTTATCTCTAAAACATTAATAATTGTCCGTAAATCTGATTTATACCCTGGTATAAAAACCATGTTCGCCTCTTTAAGAGAAGAAAATAGATATCTAAGAGAGCTATTAGATGACCGTAATATCAGTATCGAATTGGAAAAAGACCCCGAATCAGATAATTTAATGAAGGCTTTTATAAAAGCATCTTCCAATTGATTTTATGAAAATATTCTGTACACAGGATTTTCTCAATAAAATAAACACTCTCGAAAAGAAAAATAATTACTCAAATATTTTTGAAGATGTCTGTGATTATTTTTCAGATAAAAATATTGAAGAATTGCATATAACAAAAGAACTTCTCAGAAATTCTCCAGGTATAAGTAGTATAAATAAATATAGGATTCCAAATAGTTCTATTGGAATTGGCAAAAGAGGTTCTTACAGATGCATATCCATGTGTAATGTCAATGCTGACAGAGTTTACATCGATTTTATATATCCAAAAACAGGCAGCGAAGGTTCAGATAATATAACAAAAGAGGGAATAAAGAAAATCTCAAAAGACATTATTAATTCTATAAATAATGGCACAATATATCAAATCGATATATTAAATAAACAAATCATTGATTCCGCAGGAAGAGTAATCAGTCAATAACAAATTCAATCTATTCTTGCCATTTTGTCACTTTTCCGCTATTGGTACAACCTTTGACTAATAACCGTGGAAAAAAATCCTATTTTTAAACGCACAAATTATATTACAATATGAGCACTACAGGCAAAATTAACGTACAAACCGAAAACATTTTCCCAATTATTAAAAAATTCCTTTACAGCGACCACGAGATTTTTTTACGCGAGCTGGTAAGTAATGCTACTGATGCTACCAAAAAGTTAAAAGCATTGGCTTCTATGGGCGAAGCTAAAGGTGATCTGGGCGATCTTAAAATTGAAGTGGTGTTAGATAAAGCAGCCAAAACGCTTACCATTAAAGATAAAGGCCTTGGTATGACCGCTGAGGAAATTGAAAAATACATTACACAAATTGCCTTTAGCGGAGCTGAAGAATTTGTGAACCAATACAAAGATAAAGTAGATAAGAACGTTGTGATAGGCCATTTCGGCTTAGGTTTTTATTCTGCTTTTATGGTGGCTAAAAAAGTAGAGATCTTTTCTTTATCCTATAAGGAAGGCTCTAAAGCGGTTCGTTGGGAATGCGACGGAAGCCCCGAATACACGATTGAAGACAACGACACTAAAAAAGAGAGGGGAACAAACATTGTATTACATATAGCGGACGACAGCGAAGAGTTTTTAGAAGATTCGCGCATTCAAACATTATTGACAAAATATTGTAAATTTTTACCTGTAGAAATTGTTTTCGGCACTAAATCGTCATGGGTGCCAACTGGTGAAAAAGACGAAAAAGGACATGAGAAAGAAGAAGAGATACAGGTAGAAAACATTATTAATAATCCTGTACCGTTATGGGTTAAAAAGCCGGCCGATTTAAAAGATGAGGATTATAAAGCGTTTTATCGCGAATTGTACCCGATGCAATTTGAAGAGCCTTTATTTCACATTCACATGAATGTAGATTACCCGTTTAACTTAACCGGTGTTTTATATTTCCCGAAATTATCAAACAAGTTTGAGGCGCCTAAAGATCGTATTCAATTATACAGCAACCAGGTTTTTGTAACAGACAATGTAGAAAATATTGTTCCGGACTTTTTAACCATGTTACGCGGTGTGATTGACAGCCCGGATATCCCATTAAACGTAAGTCGCAGCTATTTACAAGCCGACGGGAACGTGAAAAAGATCTCAGCGCACATCACTAAAAAAGTAGCAGATAAACTGGAAGAGATCTTTAAAAAAGAACGTACGGACTTTGAAGCGAAATGGGACGATATTAAAATATTTGTACAGTACGGAATGATCAGCGATGAAAAATTTTACGAGAAAGCCGTGAAATTTGCCTTGCTAAAAAATACTGATAACAAAGCCTATACATTTGAAGAATATAATGCTCATGTAAAACCGAATCAAACAGACAAAGACAATAAAACCATTTATTTATACGCAACCAATATGGATGAGCAACATACGTATATTGATGCTGCCAAATCACGAGGATATGATGTATTATTAATGGATTCGCCTTTAGATGCGCATTACATTAACCATTTGGAAAGTAAATTAGATAACGTTCAATTTGTGCGTGTAGACAGTGATACGGTTGAAAAACTCATTAAGAAAGATGAAGCGCAGGTTAGCAAATTAACCGAAGAAGAACAAAACACCTTAAAACCGATTGTGGAAGGTGTTGTTGCTAAAGAAAAATATACGGTTGTATTTGAAAGCTTAAGCGAAACGGATTCACCGATGTTAATTACACGCCCTGAATTTATGCGTCGTATGAAAGACATGAGCGCTATGGGCGGCGGCGGAATGAACTTTTACGGTACTATGCCCGATATGTATAACTTAGTGGTAAATGCAAACCACCCTTTAATAAGCAAAATATTAACGGAAAAAGACACTAAAGTACAATCGCAATTAGCAAAACAAGCAGCTGATTTGGCAATGCTGTCGCAAGGTTTACTGAAAGGGGAAGAGTTAACCAAGTTTATCAAACGCAGCGTGGAATTGATCCATTAATTATTGGTATAAAAGTTTTATCTTTAATAAAAATACTATCATGGAAAATCAAAATCCCGAAAATCAATTAAACATCGAACTTTCTGAAGAGATTGCTGAAGGTATATATTCAAACCTTGCTATTATTACTCATTCTCCAACGGAGTTTGTAGTGGATTTTATTAAAGTGATGCCGGGCGTTCCTAAAGCAAAAGTGAAATCGCGTATTGTGTTAACTCCTCAACACGCTAAGCGATTAATGAAAGCTTTAGCTGAAAATGTACAGCGTTTTGAGCAAACAAACGGTAAAATAAAAGACAGTGAAATGAATGCCTTGCCTCTTAACTTTGGCGGACCAACTGCTCAGGCATAATTAAAAAATTAGATCCGTAAAAAGGTGAATACGATTGTATTCGCCTTTTTTATGTGATCTACTCTACAATAAATTTTAAGGGAAATTTTAATCCGTTCACTAAACAATTGGCAATGTACAAACCTTTGGTAAGATCAAGATTTGCACCAATCGTAATTTTATTTTCTTGTATGTCCGCTTTGTCTATTTTAGTATAATAAATAAGTCTTCCGTCTACAGTATAAATAGAAATTTCAGAACTACTATTTTCAGGAATCCCTTTTACAGACATCGTAAACGCACCTGTGGTAGGATTCGGAAATACATTAAAAGCAAAATGGTCTTCTTCATTAAACTGAACGGAAACAATTTTATACACTTTAAAGGTACCATCTAAATCAATTTGTTTTAACCTGTAATAAGAAATTCCCTGTTCAGGATTTAAGTCTATGAATTGATATTCATTATATTTTCCGGATGTCCCGTTTCCTTTTGCAGGCAATGATCCTATCTTTATAAAATCAATTCCGTCTCTACTTCGTTCAATATCAAAT
>JBBRHI010000293.1:0-4581 GCA_038222995.1 Bacteroidia bacterium
GGGCCGCGTGTAAGGTATGGTACTGATATGGTTTTGGGAGGAATTAACGGGCTCACATTTCAAATACAAAATGGAATTTTCAGGAGCAGAGGCCAAAATATGACCAGTGCCATTGGGCTTGGTTTTGGCTTTGTAAAACTAACCGGTAACAATACGGTTAGGTCCAGAGATCCAAAACAGGTTTATCCCTGGGCGTCGTTCACATGGCGTTTAGGATTTAGATTATAACGCGTTTCATAGCCTTTGTTTCCTTGCAGGCCGCCTGTATGGATCATTAAAATTTTATCGGCAGCATTAAGTTTATTTTTTTTGATCAGGTCAAATACTGCATAGAAAGCTTTGCTTGTATAAACGTAATCCAATTCAATATTAAAGGTTTCTTCAAACCAATTTTTAAATTCTACTAATTGGGGAGTATGTTTTGCATAACCGCCAAAATGGTAGTGGTTTAAAATTTCAATATTTGCTAATTCTGAACCTGCCTCATACTTTAAAACATTTACTGCTGTTAACGTTTGATGATTGCTGAGTGATTTAGACATTCCTTTTGCCGTTGTTCCTGTGCCGTAAGCACAAAACAGGTGCGTGTAATGTTTTGTGGCATCGCTTAAAATTTCTTCACAGCCCTTTTGTCCTAATCCGTTATCGCCCCCTTCCGGGATAATGTAAGCCGAAGAATAACTTTGTTGTAAGGCGTTTAAATATTCCGGAAAATGCTTTTTACCGTATTCTTCGCGGCTTACAAAGTTTAATTTCATGCCGTTCTCTTCAGCAAAAGATAAGGTGGCATTATGGATTGAAGAAGCTTCGCCTCTTATAAAGCCTATACATTTTAAGCCTGCTTCCTTACACGCGTAAGCTGTAGCGGTAATGTGGTTTGAGAAGGCGCCTCCAAATGTAATAACCGTATTTTTCCCTTTCAGCTTTGCTTCTTGTAAATTGTATTTTAATTTAAACCATTTATTGCCTGAAATCTCAGGATGAATAAGATCTAAACGTAACACGGAAATATCATAGCCCGGAAAATTTAATTTATGAATGATAGGAGTATACTGAAGCAAAACGGCAACCAAAATTTTAGATTCAGCTATAAATATAATACCTTTACTTACAATGTTTAAAAAAGAGTTGGATCCGGAAGATTTTTATTACAGCCCCGAGGGCTATTTGGTATTTACTGAAAAATACCATTTAAAACGCGGCTTTTGCTGTAAAAATGGTTGTAAACACTGCCCTTATAGTTATAATAAAAAAACCGGCATGTTCGAAAACACTAAAAAGTGCTGATTGTTTCTTCATTTTATCATTCGATTAAATTAGGATATTTGAGTATATTTAAAATACAGTATTTTGTTTAAGGTTAGGGAGTTAAATAACGATCAAATTAATTACATCAATATCGGCTTAATGCTAATATCTTGTGTATTGGCTTTTATACTTCCCTTTGAGCTTTTTTTATTTTCTTATGCTATTTTAGGGCCGCTGCACTATTTAACGGAGATCGGGTGGCTGCATAAAAAAAGTTATTTCACAAAAGGTAAGTACGATTTTTTGGCACTTGGCTTTTTATGTGTGCTTGTTTTCTATTTTTCATTTGTTCGCCCCGCTAAATCAATCACGCAGGTTCCTAATATTATTGCTTACGGATTATTGCTGGCACTTATTTTTGTTTTTATAAAAGATAATTTATATCGCGCCGTTTTATGTGTGTTAGCGCTTATCGGCTTGGTAATAGCCAAAACGGGTAATACCTATTTTGTATGGATCGGCGTTTTTTTACCCACTATTATTCACGTATTTGTTTTTACCTGGGCATTTATGCTTTACGGTGTTTTAAAAAACAGGTCCCTGTCGGGTTATTTATCGGTTATATCACTTATTTTAATCGCTTTTTCATTTTTCATTTTTAAAGCCCCCGGCCTGCAGTATGAAGTATCTAAATATGTGGGCAACAGCTATAGTTTATTCAGCCTTTTAAATAAATACCTGATCGATTTTTTCGGGCTTACTTCTTCTACAAACGACCATACGGTATTTAGTACAAATGCCGGGTTTATCGTGATGCGATTTATTGCTTTTGCTTACACCTACCATTACCTTAACTGGTTTTCAAAAACATCTGTTATTAAATGGCATTTAGTACCTCAAAAAACCTTGATTATAACCATTTCTTTATGGATCTTTTCGGTCGCATTATATATCTATGATTATAATATCGGCTTAAAAGCATTATATTTTTTAAGTTTTTTACATGTTTTCCTTGAATTTCCTCTAAATATTACTTCGTTTCAAGGCATTGTAAAATCAGTCTTTCCTTCCGGAAAATAGCATTTTCAAAGGTTCTTTTTAAGAAAAAGATGTATATTAGTAACTTCAAAAAAAACGTTTGTGAAGATCACTAAAGAATTAAAAATCGGGATTGTCGTAACAGCGGCTATAGGCTTATTTATTTATGGCTTTAACTACCTGAAAGGAAGTAACTTATTCAATCATAAATATGTGCTGTATGCTGTGTATCCTGAAATTGACGGACTCATAGAAGCAAATCCTCTTTTAATTAACGGTTTTAAAGTAGGGCAAATCAACACTATATCCTTGGTTCAAAATAAAGAAGGTAAATATGTTGTATTGGTAAAGTTTCTTTTAACCGAAGATGTTCAGATCCCTAAACACTCTATTGCTCGCGCCGTAAGCTCCGATTTATTGGGTTCAAAGGCGGTTGACCTTCTTTACAGCAACAGCAAGGAATTTGTTCAATCAGGTGATACTTTATTGGCAGAATTGGAAGAAGGTATAAAAACAGCAGTGAGCAAACAGTTAGCTCCTTTACAAAGAAAAGCGGAAGGCCTTATCTCCTCCATGGATTCTGTAATGACGGTAGTAAGCAGTATCTTAAACGATAAAACCAGGGATAACGTAGATAAGTCTTTTGAAAGCATTAAAAGGGCCATTCAAAGTTTAGAGCAGACAGCCTATAAGCTGGATGACTTAATGGCTTCCGAAAAAGCAAAAATTTCTTCTATCCTTACTAAATTAAATAACCTTGCCGCTGTATTGGATAATGATAAAGGAAAGATCGATAATATTATTACAAATTTCAGTTCCATGTCCGACAGCCTTGCTAAATCACAATTAAAAAGCGCTGTTAATAATGCTGATAAAACACTGAAAGAATTAAGTGAAGTGATGGCCCAGATCAACAGCGGCAATGGAACGATCGGTAAACTGGTCAAAAACGATTCACTGTATAAAAACCTTACAAGTGCAAGCGCTGATCTTGATAAACTTTTGTTAGACTTAAAAGCACGCCCGGGACGTTACATTCATATTTCTGTTTTTGGTTCTAAAGACAGGCATAAAGATGACGAAAAAATTCCCGTTAAACCTTAAATTAGTTCTATGATAGCTTCTGTTATATTTGCTATATTCCTGTTGACAGGCAGCACATTTTTTTTCATCAACTCAAAAAAAATTCGCCGGAATATTTTGTTGGGAAAAGATATGTCCTTTACCGATAACCGTGCCCAACGTTTAAAAGTAATGACCTTAGTAGCTTTAGGCCAAAAGAAAATGTTCGCTAAGCCTATTCCGGCAATATTGCATTTATTTTTATACACGGCTTTTGTTATTACGCAAATAGAGCTCATTGAAATTTTATTGGACGGGCTATTGGGACACCACCGTATGTTCAGGCCTTCCCTCGGAGGATTTTATACGTTCATTGTCAGCTTTATTGAAATATTATCGGTGCTCGCGTTTATAGGTACCATTGCTTTTTTATCAAGAAGAAATGTATTAAAAGTCCCTCGTTTGGTAAAAAGTGAGTTGAACGGGTGGCCAAAGCTTGATGCCAATTTAATTTTAATTGCTGAACTTATATTGATATGCTTTATCTTTATGATGAACGGAGCGGATGAAGTGCTTTATGCAAGGGGAGCTTCACATGCTCAAAATCTTGGCGACGGTTCACTGGGACTTACTGTGAGTAGCCATATCGGGCCTTTAGTATTTGGAGGATTATCAAATGAGTCGTTGCATATTGTGGAGCGTATCGGCTGGTGGGGACATATTACTATGGTGTTTGTCTTCTTAAATTATTTGCCGTTCTCAAAACATCTGCATATTCTGTTAGCGTTTCCCAATACGTATTTTTCTAATCTGAAACCTAAAGGACAATTTAAAAATTTGTTTGAAGTTACAGATGTTGTAAAACCAAACTTCGACCCTTCTTACCAACCGGTTTTAGATCCTAACGCGCACATAAAATTTGGGGCAAAGGATGTTATGGATCTTACCTGGAAACAATTGCTGGATGCTTATTCGTGTACGGAATGCGGGCGATGCACCGCGGCATGCCCTCAAAATATTACCGGGAAAGCGCTGTCACCCCGTAAAATTATGATGGATACGAGGGATCGTTTAGTGGAAGTCGGGAAAAATATTGATGCTAATAAAGGAACTTTTGTAGACGACGGTAAATCGTTATTAGGAGATTATATTAAACAGGAAGAAATTTGGGCTTGTAATACCTGCAACGCTTGTGTTCAGGAATGCCCTGTAAACATTGACCCTTTGTCTATT
>JBBRHI010000294.1:0-4568 GCA_038222995.1 Bacteroidia bacterium
CTTGATCTTGATAATAAAGAACAGCTGATCACTCATTTTAAAACGGTCGATTTTATTTATTACCTCGCTTCCGAAACAATACCCTCCACGAGTTGGGAAAATCCGGTTATAGATATTGAAAAAAATTTACTTCCTTTTATAAAATTTGTTGAAAGTGTTGCTCATTTACATATTAAAAAAATCATATTCATTTCCAGCGGCGGTACAGTTTACGGGGCAACCGAAAACAAGGTGAATGAACATTCTTTTACCAATCCGTTTTCACCGTACGGAATTATAAAACTAACGATAGAACATTTTTTAAATTATTTTAAAGTTAAATACAACCTCAATTTCGATATTTACAGGGTATCTAATGTTTACGGAGAAGGCCAAAATACAAGCAAAGGCATAGGATTGATCAACACGTTTATTGAAAAGATCATCGCAGAAAAAAAGATCTATATTTTTGGGGACGGAAAAAACGTGAGAAATTATTTATATGTAAAAGATCTGGTTCAACTCATGACCACTTCCCTTAAAGATAATAATAACGTATCGGAAATATATAATACGGCTTCGGATTTTACGTTAACTATTAATGAAATAGTAGCTATTTTAAACAAAATGATTCCCGAACCTTTTGAAATTGTTTATAAAGAAGCCCGTCAAAGTGACAACTCAACGATTCTGCTGGATAATTCGAAAATCATTTCAGCTAATCCTAATTTTAAGTTTACTACCATTGAAGAAGGTATTTTAACAACCTACAACCATATTAAAAGTTTAAACCCTGCGCAACCTTAAGCGGTTTTCTTAAAATAGCGGATCATACATTTTGCCGCGAGCTTAGGATAACTTTGAGGATTGTAATTTTTCAATAAAGACTTCCCGTATTTCATAAAAGCATACGTACCAAGCGTTGTATAGCCGCAAGCGGTATACCACTTATACGAAATAACTTTATTAAATATATCGGGACGAATGTTTTTTGAAATAGAGTTTTGTGAAATAAGTTTTGTAAAAAACAGTTCTAATAATTCGAGTATTTTTTTATCGTTAAACAACTCATGCCCGGCAAGTTTACAAAACGCTTCAAATTCTTTTTCGGTATACTCAAAGCCCAATTTATCCAACAGCTCTTGGCGTACTTTATTTGCCGATAGCAATTGTATATTATTATGCCTTTGTGTTACCTGCCCTTCGTGAATCCTGTATTTAAACAACACTTTGTTAACCGCAGAAAATTTACATTTAAAAATAAGCTTGCTCCATAATTCATAATCTTCGGAATGATGATAACCGGGATTAAAAACAGGATCTAACGATTGTAATATTGATTTCCTGATAATAAGTGAGGGATGTATCATTGACGAATTAAAGATCATATAACTTAAAATTTCGTCATGATCACTCATCGCCCTGTATTTTTTTTCGCCGGTTTCGTTAAACTGAATGTAATCACAGCTGCATACTCCTACCTCTGCATGTTCCTCCATAAACCTTACCTGCTCTGTAATACGATCAGGCAGGCTAATATCATCGGCATCCATTCGAACAATGTATTTCCCTCCACAAAGTGATATTCCGTAATTCAAGGAATAGATTAATCCCTTATTTTCCGGATTTGTAACAAGTTTTATTCGATTATCTGAATACGTATTAATAATGGAAAGGCTACCGTCTTTAGACCCGTCATTGATAATAATAAATTCAAAACGAGTATACGTTTGATTTAAAATGCTTTCTATGGCTTCCCGCAAATGTTTTTCGGCGTTGTAAACCGGCATTAACACAGAAACTAAAGGATGTGTATCTATAATTTTATCCATGAACCCGGAATTATATCAGACGTATTAACACTTGTATCGGCAAACCATTGTTTGGGAGCGATCACAATTTTTTCCGGATTATCGTTTAACCAAGCGCCCCACCAACTAAAACTACTATTAGCAACTATATGGTGTTTACAGTGAGACATTAAATACATGTCTTCATAAGCGCTTCCTGTTTCAAAAAAATGCACCGGATAATCAAATTTTAAATTCTCTTTACACCAAGTGATATCGTCCGAAAATACAATGATCTCTAAGGATTGATGTAATGTTGAGATGTAATTTATTCCTGCTTCATAATACTGCGGTGATCATAATCCATGAAATTTTTTGGCGGAAGAACTACTTACATAATCGCCGCGAAGCACATGTAAAGACACCGCATTGATATTTGCAATTTTATGATACAAAGGTTTACAGGCTTCAATAACGCTTTGGTTGAATTGAAAATCTTTTTTGATCTCATGCTCATATTCTTTAAAATACAATTCACTTTGCCAAAAGCCGCTTAGATAGGTGTTTTTAGGGTAGCTTTTAAATTCGGAATGATAATTACTTCCACTTTCTACAGCTAGTAATTTATTGAATAAAAAAGGAAACCTTCTTTGTAATTCACGGTTAAACTTACCACTATTTTTATCCGGAAAGAGTGCAAGATCGGTTTCATTTGCAATTTGAATATTTGAAGCAAAAATACCAAGTTCATAATGACGCTTTGTATAATGTCCTTCGGGGTTTCTATTTAACTCCGAGACATCAACTTTTAATTCTGTATGATGCTTACAGGCCAAAGCTTTGCCTGCGGCATATTGAAACATTTGATTTCCTAATCCTCCTATAAGCTTTGTAATGATCATAAATTAAAAAATTTACTTTTTTAAAGTGTAGCCAAAACTAATTCCGGCCCATGGAAACATTTTTAATCCCGTAAGTCCAAGACTTTTAAAATATTCGAAATTTTGTTTATAATTAAAGTTACCTGTTCCTCCTTTGATTTCTCCTTCTTTATTAATACCTGCAAATTGTTGCATAATAGTACATCTAAAGAAAAATCCTCCTTCTTTTTTTTGAAAACGGTATCCTATTTTTGCAGTTGAATAAGAATAAAAATCGGTTTGATGCCCTATAAAAGTTTCGTTAACTTGAATACCATTTACATCTGTATAACCTTGAGAGACATTAATATTTCCACTTTTAAAAAACATAGCGGTTAAGCCAATTCCTAGTTCCAGATGATTACTTTTCTTACCAAAAAGAAAATTATATGATAAAGGTAATGCTACAACAAATAATTCTTTTGAAGGAATAAGAGTTATTCCCGCAGTCAATGATGTTTTAATTTTCTTTTCTGTTCTATATAATCTATCAAATGCAAAAGAATTGTAAAACCCTTGTCCAAAAGCTTCAAAATAAATGCTGTTCCGTTTGGGTTGCTGTTGCTTTAAATCTTGGCTTTTTATGTTCATGAAAAACAACATTAATACTAAAAAAAATAAATTTCTCATGATTTTAATTTTTATCTGTAATTAAAGATAAATACAATTTCTCATATTCTTTTGTGATCACTTCCCAACTGTACTTTTGTTTCCAGATGGCAAACGATTCTTCTGCCATTTTTTCCCGTTTGTGCTCATCTTCATACAGACGGTTCAACATATCAACGCCTTCATCCATCTTTACGTGGCTAAAACCGCCTTCATCTTTCGTGGTCGGCATTATCTCTCCGCCTTTTGTCCATTCGGCAATTTCAGGCGTATTGCCCACATCTGTTGAAATAAAAGGCAATTTAGCCGCAGCACACTCAAATAATACAATTGGCGAACATTCTACATTTGACGGGAATAAAAATAAGTCAGCCTGTTTGTAAGCTGCCACCGTAAACTTGCGCGGATAATAATTAAAAATAATTTTTTTACTTCCAAATAATTTATTCATCAACACTAACCAAAACAATTTCGGGTGTTTAATATATTGTCTTTTAAAATATTCATAATTATTTCCGATCATAAGCAATGTAGCATTCTTCAGTTTTGATCTTAAAAATAATTCAATTGCTTCTTTATGTCCCTTCCAACCTGTGTAGGATCCTACTAACAATAACAGGAAATCGTTTACCGGTATATTTAATTCCTTCCTTACATTGATCGTTGTATCCGGCAAAAACTCATCTTCTGCGGCTGCATTAGGAATCACTACCATCTGCTTAACCTTATTTTCTTTAGCAAAATTAATATCACGGTAATCATAACTCAAATACACATTCATATCGTAGCCATGAATCTGCGTTTTCATATCTTCAAAATAAGTTTTAAACTCAGGCCAGTATAAACCGGAGTAGCCTGTAGGTACAGATACTTTTTTAGCTTTTATATCTTTAAGAATAGGTAATGCTAAATTTGTTGCCCATTGCTGAGCGGCAAAAAATGTAATCACATCAACATCTAAGTTTAAAAGAAAATCAACATATTTTTGATCTTCTTCGCTTTCAATTTGTCTGGGATTACCAACAATTTTAAAAGTAATAATTTTCACTCCATTCAGTTCGGTAAAACTTCTTTCAGGATTATAACGTGTCGCTACAGTAACCTCATGGCCTAGTTTAACCAATCTTTCAGAAAGTTGCTTCACCACTTCCTGCATTCCTCCTACATTAGGATAATATGATTCAACACAATGAATTATTTTCATTCTATTTATTAATTACATGCGGGTGCAAGCCTTTTAATTTATTCTCCATTTTTAAAAAAAACAGTT
>JBBRHI010000295.1:0-4552 GCA_038222995.1 Bacteroidia bacterium
GTATAGTTTACTAGATAGTTTTTTCACGGCTCGCATTAAAATTTAAAGTTCCATGTAATGGTTGGTAATATTGGAAATAAAGAAACCTGTTTTCCCTGAACAGTATAATCTCCTTTCAAAAAATCGCCCTTTGCATCAAAATAGATCAAGTAAGGATTGTGCCGATTATAGACATTAAAAACACTAAGGGTCCAACTGCCTTGGTAATGCTTAGCCCAGGACCTTGGCAATTTTATGTGTGTAATGTCTTTCCCTCTTCTTCCGTAACGCTTTTCGATGCGGGCTTGTTTTCTTTTCAATTGCTTGTCCCTGTCGGGGGTATAAGTCGCCGAAAGATCTAAACGACTGTAATCAGGAAATTTATAAGACTTACGTAAGCCATAATCATAACTTACTCCGCCTTCGTAAGCGAACAAACCGTTAGGCAGAGTTCCCCTGTTACCGGTGCCGTATACAAATACCAACCCAAAATTCCAAACTTTGTTAGGATCATATGTTACTACCAATGACGCGTCATGTCGCCTGTCATACTTTGCTAAGTAACGTTTTCCGTAATTAATTTCAGGAAACTGCCTCCAGGTCCATGATAATGTATAACCCACCCAACCCGTAAATTTCCCTTTTCGTTTTTTAAAGAAAAATTCGGCGCCGTAAGCTTCTCCTGTTCCATATGTAAAGGCGTTATCAGGGTTATCAAATACATTATCCTGCGGCTGTGCCCCTTCTTTATAATCAATTTGATTTTTCATGGTCTTATAATACACCTCTACCGAACTCTCAAACATATTTTCCCTGAAATTTTTAAATACGCCCAATGCATACTGATCTCCTATTTCAGGTTTTATAAGCTCTGTAGACGGCATCCATACATCCGTTGGCAAACTCACGGATGAGATACTTGCCAAATGTATATACTGATAATTATGGGTATAAGAAGCTTTAACGGATAAACTTTTTGTGAAGCTGTAACGCACACTTAATCTTGGTTCAAGACCGTGATAATCGACTACTTTTTTGCCGGGTCTGTATACATTTGTATCAACGGTTTTACCGAACTGATCTTTTACATACCTTGTAAAAGGCCCAACCTGGGCAAAATAGCTAAAGCGAACACCTGCATTTACTTTAAGGCGTTTAGTAATTTCCCAATCGTCAGAAACATATATTGCAGCATCATGAGAATATAACCGGATGATCTTTCCAATGTCAAAAGTAGTTTCTCCCTGCTTTGCGCTCACGTTACTGGGAGTGAACGTATGAAAAATATAGTTAACGCCGGCTTTAATGTTATGCTTAGGATTCGGAATATATACTACATCGTACTTAGCAGTCCAGTCTTTTATTCCGGAAAATATAGTAAGTTCAAAATTAGATTGCGATGCCGTAAATGAAAAATCGTAATCGGTATAGGATACCGAAGCATTTGAAAATAATTTGGAACTAAATAAGTGATTCCAACGTAAACAAGCCACAGTATTGCCCCATGGCACATTTACATTAAAAGAGGATTCGTTATCTTTAAATTTAAAAACATCCCTGCCAAAGTAGCCGCTTAAATACAAGCGGTCTTTTTTTGAGATTTGCCAGTTTAATTTTGCGTTTAGATCAAAAAAATAATAACTGGAACCGGCAAAAGTTGATTTAGGCCGGACATATTTAAAAAATGGTTTTGATAAGACATCTAAATAGGTTCTTCGCGCAGAAATAATAAATGATGCTTTATCTTTTTTAATAGGCCCCTGTACCGTTAAGCGAGAAGAAATAGCTCCTATTCCACCGTCTACCTGCAAACGTTGCGAGTTACCTTCTTTCATCGAAATATCAAGTACTGATGATAAACGTCCGCCATATTGCGCGGGCATTCCGCCTTTTACGAGAGTTACATTTTGTATGGCATCACCGTTGAATACTGAAAAGAAACCCAATAAATGCGCTGCATTATAGATAGTGGCGTCATCCAATAAAATTAAATTTTGATCAGGCCCGCCGCCGCGCACATAAAACCCGGAATTACCATCACCTGCAGACTTTACGCCGGGCAATAATTGAATCGCTTTTAAAATATCGACTTCACCCATAAATGCGGGTAATTTTTTTATTTGAGCAATATCAAGCTGCACGGAGCTCATTTGTGTACTTTGTACATTCTCATCTGCTTTGTCAGCCGTTACGTCTACTTCATTCAGGTCTTTTCCCTGCGGCTCAAGTAAGATGGTTTTGGTAATATTTTCTTTAAGATCAATAGAATCGATAAATGAAATATAACCTACATAACTACCTACCAGTGTGTACTTTCCTGCCGGCAAGGTCAGCGAAAAAAAACCGTAAGTATTTGTGCTTGCGCCCGTCATTCCCTCTTTCACATACACATTAGCTCCGATAGCAGATTCGCCGTTCGATTTATCTTTTACGTAACCGCTTATTGTGAAACTTTGCGCGATACCAAAAACCGGTGAAAAAAAGATGAGTATCAGTATTTTTTTTAGCACAGGTAAAAATAGGGTATATTTAGTTTAAACAATGTCTTAAAAAATCTAAAAAGATAGGTTTATACATTGTTCCGTACACCATACAGTTACGTTATTAACAGTTAAATAGATTGTATTTGGGAAGATTTAAACTCAATAGGCCCGCAAAATATAATTTTCTATATAATTGGTTCGCCATTCCCGGTTTGCAGCGGCGTTTAAGCGTTCCATAACAGGTTTGTCGTCTTCATTGATTATACCGGCATCATTTATAATTAATGGATAAAGTTCGTTATGTAAACTTACCTCTAAAGACTTTAAGGTTGCCACAATAAGTAAATTGCGATACGCTTCGTTTTCACTTGATGCACATACCTTTAAATTAAACCCGCTTTGTTTTAAAGTAGCGAGCAAACATTGTGTGCCCAATCCTAATTTACCCGTTATGTAACCGTGCGTATTGATTAAAACCACTGCATTAGTAGTTAACATGGTTTTTAATTTTACTAAACTTTGTTTTGTAATTACATGGGCGGGCTGTTCTTCAGCCTTAAAAATATCAAACAAAATGAGGTCATATTTTTTACCGGAATTATTTATATAATGCCTGGCATCATCACACACTGCGATTATAGATGTGTCTAAATAAAAAAAACGCTTTGCGGCTTCAATAATACGTTCGTCAAATTCAACCCCCGTTACCTCGTAACCTTTACTTACCAGCATATTGGAAACAACTCCGCCGCCTAAACCCAATACCAATGCCTTTCCTTTAGGGAAATAAAGGCTGTTCTTTTCCAGCAGATGTACATACTCTGAAACAGATTCTTTGGTTGCTAAATTCATTTCGGTCTGCACGATCGTATTAATCAATAATTTCCTGATAATTACAGAGTCATTAGCTTGTGAAGGCTCTTCCCTTATTTCCAACTTCCCTAAAATGCCTTCGGTTTCATAAACAGTAAACCGGTGTTGCTTTGATTGTGAAAAACTATAAAAAGCAAAACATAAAACAGGAAGAATAATTACAAGAAAGATCTTACTTTTTTTTTTAGTGAGTAAGAGTAAACTTACTAATGCAAGGGCAACCGCAAAACTAATTAAGGTAAGTGTAACACCGGCATTCGGGATCAGGTAAAAGCCGCATAAAAAAGTAGCTAAAATACCTCCTACGGTTGATATGGCATAAATTTTCCCACTGTTTTCGCCACTTTCAGCAGATGTATGCGTTAGTATAGAAATGATTAAAGGAGAGGTTGCTCCCATACACAGCATCGTGGGGAATAATAAAATAAATACACTGATAATAACCGCCGGGATTAAAGAAAGATGAGCTCCTGAAATATAAAATACAGACCCCATAAAAGGCATACAGCATAAACAACACACTGCTGCCATTAGAATATATAATAAATGTGTTTCTTTATGGTTGCGATTACTTAATTTACCTCCAAAAAAATAACCGCCCGCTAAACCTCCCAGTGTTACTGCCATTACAGAGCTCCATACATAAAGGCTGCTTCCGAAAAAAGGTGCCAAAATTTTTGCTCCCGAAATTTCCGCAGCCATTACGGAAGCGCCTTCTATAAAAGAAATTAAGAAAAACCGGTTTTTATTAAACATCACTTTTTAATTTAGGTATATAAATTAGCATCATCTTCGTAGCTTGCGCTTGTGCCATACCCTAAACGTTTACCGGTTCTTAAATTAATGCTGCTTACTTTTTCCTGGATCTCATTTACAGTTACTTCTTTCACTGTATCATAAGGCGGAGTAAACAGATCGTAAGAAATTACATAAATGATCAGCTCATTAACAATTTCATAGAGCTGCTCATGGGTTAAGGGTTCATAAGAAAAAGTAGAATATTTTATCCCCAAAGGCCCTTTAGCTTCAATAAAAAAATGCAATTCACGGTTTACAAATATCCTGCAAACCAATGAGCCCAAGTCATTCAGACGGTTATATTTAAATGAGTCCGCTAAAAAATTATACACGTTTATGATACCGCAATACGAATTATAATCGTTTTGTTTAATGTAACCTGTCTTAAACATTTGGTGCGATTTATCAAATTCAAATAC
>JBBRHI010000296.1:0-4535 GCA_038222995.1 Bacteroidia bacterium
CATAATATTTTGAATAGGAAATTTGCCCGAGTGAATTATAAACTTCCAGCTTTGCATTTAATACTTTTTCTCCCGATAAAGCGATGAGGGCGTTTTGCCCGGATACAGGGTTGGGGTACAACATTACACTAAATGTATTCACATTTTTTTGAGAGACCCCGGTTGCAACTGTAGTATTAGTTGCAGCAACTGCCTTTAAAAGTACTGCGCCTGTTGATAATGCCGGAAGACTCACAGTAAATGTATTTGCAGTTACATTTACAGTACGTGTAGTTAACGCATTAGTTGTATGCGACACAAATGTTTCGGAAGCAGGTAAATTACTTAATTGTTTCACACTGTAAGTTCCCGGTGCTATAGTGAAATTACTAATAGTTATACTCACTGTTTTTGCAGCCGTTAAATGCCGGTTTACTAAAATAACGGTCATGGAATCGTTTGTTGTGTTTATGGAAGAATATCCTGAAACATTTAACTCTTCGGTTGATATGGATTGTATGCGCGTTGTTTTTGCATAACGGCTAAACAAATGCATTGTTTCCCACATGCCAGGGTTCCAATACCAGGGTGAAAAGTAGTCGACTTTGTTATCCGCAAAAGTTCCCAGTATGGAAGCATAACTTACGGAAGTAACATTAGCATTATTGTGTGTGGCACCATATTCAGACACTCCTAACGTTACTCCGTGATTAGGTCCCATATATTGTGTCAGCCAGCGGTTACAACGTTCAAACACATATTCTTTGGTAATGGTATTATCCCAGCCGGAAGCTGCAATTGTTTTCACTCCGTTTGCACCGGGATAATTATAAGTAGTATCAAAATAAATGCGATGCAGTTGTACAATGTCAGAACTGTTGGTTTCGTTTGGATAACTGTGAATATCAATCACATCCAACAGCCTGATTCCTGTAGCAGTTTGTTCTTCAGAAATACGTTTAATGAAAAACTCAAGCCAAGTGTAACTTTGCGAATTAGTGGCTACAATTTTAGCGTTGTTCCATGCATACCATTGCCACTCGGATGCAGGCACAGGGCCTGTTAATTTTATATTAGGATATTTTAAGCGTGCTTTTTTTGCTACCGAAAAATACAGTTGCATAAATGCTTCTGCGGTAGGTTGCGTTACTATAATATCATCGTGGGTTCCGTACCAAATATCCGGCTCATTGTCCATGCTCCAGTAGTTGATTTTAGAATTGTTTAATCCTAATCCTCCCGGTCCAAACCAATGATCTAAAATTTTTACGGTGGAGTCTGCGGACCAGTTCTCTAAATATAAATTCGGATTCCCGTTTGTGCTTGCCGCACTTCCTCCCGAGCCGTTGGGAACACCTCCACCTGCAAGGTTTTGAGCCGTACCGCTCCACCAAGCCGAATTATTATAAGCCCAGTCATTAAAATTGTTGGAAGTGTTGGATGCTGCTTTTCCTATTAACTGAAAACCCCACATCCCTTGTGCATTCGGTAAGCTGTCTCCCAGTTTTTTAGCGGCATAATCCCAATCGGTATGGTATACATTATTATACCAATCAGGGTGGCATGTTATTTTTAAGCGCCAGTTATATTTACTGCAATTATTTCCGCCGTTCTCTCTTGCAAAACGTAATCCTGCCTCTCGCATCATATTCCATTCTGCGGAAGTTGTCGGCGTTGATGCATCATCCGACACATTATTGTTTTTACCGTATATATAAGGCGAAATAGTTTTTCTGCCTGCATTTGCATCTACGGTTAGTGATACCGTTTGTGCTATAGCTGTTTGATATACAAATGCTATACTTAGTAAGTAGTAAATTTTTTTCATGATCTAGTGGATTTATATCTAATTTAATAAATACAAAGTAAAAATAAAAAGTCTTTCTATTTTTTATTCAAAAAAAATTACAGTATACAGAATCTCTTAGTCAATAGTACCTGCTGCAATAGTATTGTTAGTGTTTTCATTAATTAAAATAAAAGACCCGGTATTTCTATTTTCTAAATAGTTGTCGAAACTTACAGGCTCTGCTGTTTTAATAACCACTTTACAAATATCATTTAACATCATATTACCATCACTTTTTAATTGAGTAAATGTATGAATGTCAATTTTGCCGGTTATCTCTTTAATAACTGCTTTAGTGCGAAAACTATTTTGTTGCAGTAATACTTTTTGCCCGGGAATAAACGCAGTGTTATCCATCCAGCAAATAGTAGCGGAAAACTCTTTTTCTGTACTTGGCAAATGCTCAACCGGTACAATACTGTTTCCACGGCTTATATCCACATCATCTTTCAAATGTATGACCACAGGCGTATTTGTTTCTGCGAAATCTACTTCTTTTTGATTCACTTCTATCTTATCAATCGTTGTTTCAATACCTGAAGGCAATACACTAACACGTTGTCCTTTTTTATAAGAGCCGCTTATTACTTTTCCCGCAAAGCCACGGTAGTCATGTAAGAGATTTGTCTGGGGACGGATTACATACTGCACCTGGAAACGTGATGCGGTTGTTTCTTTTGTTTCCGCTATTGGCAAAGTCTCTAAAAACTCAAGTAACGGCAAGCCTTTATACCATAACAGATTTCCTGATTTTACAACCACGTTATCACCCGTTAAAGCGCTGGCAGGAATAAATGAAATATCTTTTAATCCTAAAGGTTTTGCAAAGTTCAAATAGTCAGCTTCAATTTTTTTATAGTCTGCTTCCGAATACTTAATAAGATCCATTTTATTGATGCATACTAAAATATGCGGAATTCCTAAAATAGCAGAAATAATAGAATGCCGTTTTGTTTGATCAGTGATTCCGTTTCGCGCATCTACCAGTATAATAGCAAGGTTTGCATTGGACGCCCCCGTAAACATATTTCGGGTGTACTGAATATGACCGGGAGTATCTGCAATAATAAATTTACGCTTATCGGTGCTGAAATATTTATAGGCTACATCGATTGTAATGCCCTGCTCCCGCTCTGCCCTTAAGCCGTCGGTTAATAACGCGAGATCAATTTGTGAATCGCTACCTTTTGTTTTGCTTTGGCGTGTAAGCGTTTCAATAATGTCGGTTGATATGGAATTGCTGTCGTAAAGTAAACGCCCGATCAGCGTACTCTTGCCGTCATCGACATTACCTGCCGTAAAAAATCTTAATAGTTGCATTAGATATGGGAAATTAGATATAAGATGTGTGATTTTATTTTATAGATATTCTTTTTTTATTTTTATAATCTGTTTGTAAGAGGAAAATTTGATAAAATCCGTTATATTTTCATATCTCACTTCTTCTATCTCATTTAATTTCTTAAAAATAGCCTCCTTTTTTCCGGTCTTCCATCGCAGCTTCGCTTACCCTGTCATCCATTCGGGTTGCACCGCGTTCACTGATCTTAGCTTCTTTTAACTCTGCAATGATATCATCTATGGTATACGCTTCGCTTTCTACTGCAGCAGTACAGGTCATATCACCCACGGTTCGGTACCTTACTTTTTTTGTAACAATAACATCCGTTGCTTCCCGCTGAACAAATTCATTGGTATTCATTAACTGTCCGTTTTCGGTAAGGATACATTCACGTTCGTGCGTAAAATAAATAGAAGGTAATTCTATTTTTTCGCGTTTAATATAATTCCAAACGTCCAGCTCTGTCCAGTTACTGATAGGAAATACGCGCACATTTTCTCCTTTGTTTATTTTTCCGTTATAAATATTCCATAATTCGGGACGCTGCATTTTAGGGTCCCATTGCCCGAATTCGTCGCGCACCGAAAAAATACGTTCTTTGGCCCTTGCTTTTTCTTCATCTCTGCGCGCGCCGCCAATACAGGCATCAAACTCAAATTCTTCAATTACATCCAATAAGGTATAAGTTTGCAAACCATTGCGGCTGGGGAATTTTCCTTTGCCATCCTGTAATTTTTTTTGTTTGATTGTATCGGTAACATAACGTACAATTAATTTCTCATCCAACTTCTTTGCCAAATCATCGCGATAGGTAATGGCTTCCGTAAAATTATGTCCTGTATCTACGTGCACTAAAGGAAAAGGAAATTTGCCGGGCCGAAACGCCTTTAATGCAAGGTGTACAAGACAGATACTATCTTTACCGCCACTGAATAATAATGCGGGCCTGTCGAACTGTCCTGCTACTTCGCGCAGAATGTAAATAGCTTCTGCTTCTAATTCATCTAAATAATCCGTTTGTTTCATAAGCTGTTTTATTTTACAAACTCCCTGTACTGCTAATCGGGCAGAACAGTATATCGAGTTTTCTATTTATCAATGGCTGTGCAAGCCACATTCTTTTTTATTGTTTTGTTCCCACCACCAACGTCCCGCCCTGAAATCTTCGCCTGGTGCAATGGCCCGTGTACAAGGTGCGCAGCCAATACTCACAAAGCCTTTATCATGCAATGTATTATACGGAATGTTATGTTTTGCAATATATGTTTTCACATCGGGCAGTGTCCAGTTCAATATCGGGTGAAATTTAATAATTCCGTTCGCTTCATCCCATTCCAGTGACGGCATATCCTGCCTGTTACCCGA
>JBBRHI010000297.1:0-4534 GCA_038222995.1 Bacteroidia bacterium
TTACACAAATATTCCATATAAAAAATGTGATGTAGCTTAATCCGGTTATTGATAATCTTTTTCGCCCGGATGTAGGTAAGCTTGAGATCTTATCTTCAATAATTAATAAGGGGATCCATGCAAAAAAAATCAAGAAAGTAAAAGGCGGGAACCATGAAATGCTTAATAGCAGCCCACTGATTATGGCAAGTAAATAATTTGGAAGTCTTTGTAACACGGCCTAAATATAAGTAAAAACTTACGTTGTTATTATGAATGTACCTGCGTTTTTCTTTTGCGCTTAGTTAAACCGCTAAAAGATGTTACAATATTTTGCAAAACAACCCATACAATCATAAAATTGTATCTTTGCCGAAATAAATTACCGGTGAAATTCTCCCTTTTACATAAAGATCCACAATCAAAAGCCAGGGCAGGCGTTATTGAAACCGATCACGGCCAAATACAAACGCCTATTTTTATGCCTGTAGGCACTGCTGCCACAGTTAAAGCGGTACATCAGCGCGAGCTTAAAGAAGACATAAAAGCGCAGATCATTTTAGGAAATACCTATCATTTGTATCTGCGACCGGGTTTGGAAGTATTGGAAAACGCGGGAGGCTTGCATAAATTTAACGGCTGGGATAGGCCTTTGCTAACGGATAGCGGCGGATACCAGGTTTTTTCCTTGGCTAACTCACGTAAGCTTACCGAAGAAGGTGCTACGTTTAAATCACACATCGACGGCAGTAAACATTTGTTTACACCCGAAGGAGTAATGGATATTGAACGCACCATTGGAGCGGACATCATGATGGCTTTTGATGAATGTACGCCTTATCCCTGCGATTATAAATACGCCAAAAATTCATTGGGTTTAACACACCGTTGGTTGGATAGATGCATCAAGCGTTTTTCTGAAACAGAGCCTAAATATGGCTATTCACAGGCATTGTTTCCTATTGTGCAAGGGTCGGTATATAAAGATCTGAGGATAGAATCCGCTGAATTTATTGCTTCTAAAGGGGCTGAAGGAAATGCGATCGGCGGCTTATCTGTTGGCGAACCTGCAGAAGATATGTATGCAATGACAGAAGTAGTGTGTGATATTTTACCTCCCGATAAACCCCGTTATTTAATGGGCGTAGGAACACCGGTAAATATTTTAGAAAGCATTGCTTTAGGAGTTGATATGTTTGATTGTGTAATGCCTACGCGTAATGCGCGTCATGGATTATTATTTACGCAAAACGGCATCATCAATATTAAAAACGAAAAATGGAAAAATGATTTTTCTGTGTTGGATGAGAACGGAACAAGTTATGTAGATCATCAATACAGCAAGGCTTATTTAAGACACCTATTGGTTTGCGGCGAATTTTTAGCGGCTCAAATAGCCAGTATTCATAACTTAGCTTTTTATTTACGGTTAGTTGCTGAAGCAAGAAATAGAATAATTGGCGGTACATTTTATGACTGGAAAAATAAAATGGTAAAACAACTGGCTCAACGTTTGTAATCAAGTAGCTCTATATGAGCTTTGCGATAATTCTTTGCGCCTTTGCGGTTAAACAAAAATAAGATGCTTAAAATACTTGACAGATACATATTGAAACGGTTCATTGGAACGTTTTTCTTTTCAATAGCGTTAATGTTGAGCATTTTTATCGTATTTGATATTTCCGAAAAATTGCAGGATTTTGTGGCGGGTAACGTTCCTTTAAAAGAAATTATATTTGAGCATTACCTTAATTTTATTCCCTATTACGGGAATTTATTCAGTCCCTTATTTACGTTTATAGCGGTTATTTTATTTACTTCTAAAATGGCGTACAAAACCGAATTCGTAGCTATTTTGTCAAGCGGAACAAGCTTCAGGCGAATTTTAAGACCTTACATGATAGGCGCTGCAATTATTACTGTTATGTCACTGGTATTAAATCATTTTATTATTCCAAAATCAAATAAAATACGAATCGGTTTTGAAGATAAATACATTAATAGCGGCTATAATACCGAAGAAACAAGCATCTATAAACAAATAGCTCCGGGTACCATACTTTATTTATCAGATTACAATAATCATAACAATAGCTCCAGCCAAATGTCAATTGAAAAAGTAGTAAATAACAGGCAGGTATCTATGCTTAAGGCGGAAAATATGAAGTGGGACAGCATTTCGCGCCAATGGAGCTTAACCAATGTGTTTGAAAGAGAAATAGTTTACAGGAATGTTAAAGATTCTTTGAACCCCAAAAAAACGAAAATAGCCTTTAAAGAAATACATCGTTTTTATCCGACGAAAAAAATTAAGATTGATTTCTCTCCTAAGGATATGGCTCGGTTTGAAAGTAAAATTGAGGTGCTTACTTATTTTGAATTAAAAGATTTTATTATTAAAGAAAGCCAGAAAGGATCAAGTCGTATGGAATTTTTTAAAGTAGAAATGTATAAACGAACCGCTTTTCCCTTCGCTACTTTTATACTTACGATTATTGGCGTTTCCATATCGTCCCGTAAAATAAGAGGAGGAGTGGGGTTGCATATTGCACTAGGGTTAGTTCTCAGTTGTGTTTATATATTGTTTATGCATATCTCCACTACCTTTGCCACTTCAGGAATGGAAACGTTTCTGGCACAGCCGCTTATTGCTGTTTGGATCCCTAATATTGTGTTTTCCTTTGTTGCTTTTTTTCTTTACAGAAGGGCTCAACAATAACATATAAATGAAATAATTTAGATAATAACTATTAATTCTAATGATAGCTTCACTTAAACAGTATTTCAAATTGCATCCCTTACGTTCTATTATTTTTTTAGGACTTGTATTCAGATTAATCGCCAGCATTTTCTCAAAAGGCTTTGGTTTTTTTGATGATCACTTTTTGGTTTTGGAAGCTGCACAGTCTTGGGTAGATGGCACAGATTATAACAATTGGCTGCCCTCCGCAGACGATCCGGGTAGGGAGCCCCAAGGACATTCTTTTTTTTATGTAGGCGTGCATTATTTAATTCTTAAATTCTTTACAACATGCGGCTTAACCGATCCCCAGGGAAAATTGTATTTTATTCGTTTATTCCATGCATTATGGTCTTTACTTACTGTTTATTACGGATTTAAAATTGCTTACAAACGAGCAAACTTACGGGTAGCGACCTGGGTTGGTATGGCACTTTCCTTATATTGGTTTTTTCCGTTTTTAAGTGTGAGGAATTTAGTTGAAATTACCTGTATTCCGCCTATGGTAATAGCTACATGGTTGGTTTATAAAGATGATTTTAAATTTTCCGGTAAAACTGCCTTTATAATAGGATCTTTACTTGCTTTGGCGTTTTCATTAAGGTTTCAGTCCATTATTTTTACGGCGGGTTTTGGCTTAGCGCTTTTAATACTCAGGGTATCATTTAAAAATATTCTACTGGTTGTTATAGGATTTTTTATAATTGCGGGTGTTACACAAGGCCTGTTGGATATATATGTATGGAGAAAACCTTTCGTTGAATTTATTGCCTACGTTCAATACAATATTGATAACGCTACAGTTTACGGTGTAAATATTTGGCACATGTACATTTCTTTGGTGCTCGGACTTTTAATTCCGCCCGTAAGCATTTTAATAGTTGCAGGCTACTTTAAAAATTGGAGAAGAGAGCCTCTTTTATTTTGGCCGACCTTTTTATTTTTTGCGTTTCATACCTACTTTCCAAATAAACAGGAGCGTTTTATTTTACCCGTTGTCCCTTTCATTATTATTTTAGGAATTATCGGAGCTTTTCAGATCATTGAAAACAAAAGGTGGGAAACTAAAAAATGGTTTAGAAATACCGTTATGGTTTGCATCTGCTTAAATTTATTTTTGTTGCCCATACTCTCAGTTTCATATTCTAAGCGCAACAGGGTAGAAGCTATGTGTTACATTGCTAAGCAAAAAGATTGTGTACGATTGATCATAGAGGATTCGAATCGTTGGGATGATTTTACAATGCCTCCTCAGTATTACCTAGGTAACTGGAGTTCCACAATAGGAGTAACAGGTATATATACGCCTGATAGTGTATTAGCTTTCTATAAAAAAACACCTGTTTCCGAAAGACCTAATTATGTTGTATTTATGCAGGCTGAACATATTTCGGATCGTGTAGATGCTATGCGCAAACGTTTCCCGACATTACATTACGAAGCCACCGTTGAGCCAAGCTTTATAGATAAAACCATGTTTTTCTTAAACCCGGTAAACGATAACCAAACCACCTACATCTATAAAATCAGATAATTCGCCAAATTTTTTAAAAAAGATTAATTTTTTTCTTTGCGATTCCAAAAATCTTCCTACATTTGCAGCCCGTTATTTGAGGTTGTAAAGAGAGATTAAGGAGGAGTTTGAGATTTATTTTAGTTTTAATTAAAAAGAATTTAAAATAAATTTGGAGGTTATGAAAAGGATGTGTACTTTTGCAGCCCGCAAATGAGAAAAGCGGATAGTTCATTAAGAGATTTATTAGTAGAAAGGCTTTAAGGCTGAGTATATTAAAAGATATATTTATTAGATACTTG
>JBBRHI010000298.1:0-4532 GCA_038222995.1 Bacteroidia bacterium
GGTGGATGTTCCTCCCGGAACACAGGATATGATTTCTGCTTTTTACGCAGCTAGGAACCTTGATATGACTAATGCAAAAGAAGGCGATGTGTTTACCATAAACAGTATAGTGGATAAAGAAGTTTTTCCTTTAAAGATACGCTACGTGGGTAAGGACAAAATAAGCTGTGATATAGGAACTTTTAACTGTATAAAATTCAGGCCGATTGTTCAAAAGGGACGGGTGTTTAAAAAAGAAGATGATTTGAATGTATGGATCACCGACGATAAAAACCGCGTACCGTTAAGGGCACAGGCCAAATTGCTGATAGGATCCATTAAATTAGATATTGTAAGCACAAAAAACCTTGCAAATCCTAC
Organism: Bacteroidia bacterium; assembly: GCA_038222995.1. Lineage (GTDB taxonomy): Bacteria > Bacteroidota > Bacteroidia > B-17B0 > Aurantibacillaceae > UBA4416. The sequence goes on from JBBRHI010000298.1 coordinate 361, forward strand.
AGCAGAGGTTAAGTAAGAATTCAGTTATTTTATAAATTATTATAAGGGATAGTGTTAAAATCAATATCCTTTTTTTACTTTTGGTACTATGGAATTTACTCAGGAAATATTGGATAAAGTTAAGCTTTTACAAGAAAAGTATAATTTAATGGGACAGAGCTTAGACGGTTACCTCGACGGGCTTTTACTCGCTAATTATTTAACCTACTGGGATTACATACAACTCGATACCTTATTGTCATTACAAAATCCTAAAACAGATTTCCCGGACGAAGAAATTTTTATCATGTATCACCAGATTACAGAATTGTATTTTAAACTGGCCTTACATGAATTAAACCAAATAGCAAACAACGGTAAAAACATGGCTCCTAACGGCCATGACCTTGGATGGAAAGATAAGCTGGATGTTAATTTTTTTGCAGAGCGTATTACGCGCATCAACCGTTACTTTGAATCGCTTACCAAATCATTTGAAATTATGGTTGACGGTATGGAGAAAGAACAATTTCTTCGTTATAGGATGGCATTGCTTCCTGCAAGTGGCTTTCAAAGCGCGCAATACCGTAAAATAGAAATTTGCACAACCGATTTTTTTAATCTGGTTGATAAAGATATGCGCCCGTCTTTGCAAGGGAAAAATTTGGCCATTGAAGAGTTGTTTGAACACATTTACTGGAACAAAGGAGCTACAGAGCTAAGCACCGGCAAAAAAACATTAACGCTTAATCAGTTCGAAAAAAAATACGGTGCTGAATTTATTGCCTTAGCAAATGAATATAAAGACAAAAATATGTGGGCTAAGTATAAATCCTTGCCTATAGAAGAGCAACAAAACCCTAAATTAATTAATGCTTTAAAAGAGCTTGATATAAACGTTAACGTTAACTGGCCGTTAATGCATTATAAAAGCGCTGTAAGGTATTTACAGCAAAAAGAAGGCGATGCACCTGCGACAGGAGGAACCAACTGGCAAAAGTATTTACCGCCGCGTTTCCAAAAACGTATTTTTTATCCTGAGTTATGGACTAAAGAAGAGCACGAAGAGTGGGGGAAAGGTTGGGTAGAAACCAATGTTTTCAAAACACATTCTTAATAGGATTGCCGGCATAACTATTTGTAGAGTAAATACTATGAGCCTGCATCCAATAAATCTTCCAAAGCCTGTGCCAACCCCTATTTTGGGCACTGTAGAATATTATAAATTCAGACACGAGGATTTTTTAAAACGCTTTCCCTGTAAAGAGCCGCCTTTATATTATATGACCTATGGTGATAAATATGTTCGGAAATTTACCGAGGAACTTTACGAAAAATTATCGGATGAAGGTAAAGTGTGGATGAAAAAAACAAAGCTGATGCTTCAGTTGGAGATAGAACGGAAATTAAGGGAAAATTCAGAAATAGAGTTGAACGAAGAGGAGTTTAATTCCTTTGCTTTCCAATCTCATACCAAAGTATATGATGAAACCCATGCCATGGATCTTTGTTTGTCGGATAAAACAGCTCTTGTAGGGTGCATGGATCTAAAGGACATGTTTGGCGAATTAGGTTTGCAAGCGCTTAAAATGGCGCTTCATATAAACTAAAATCATTCCGTTATTTTTTCAAGATCATTTAAATAATCCTGTTGTAGATCTTCGTGTAAAGAAGAAATCAAGGTATTTATTTTTTTAAGTTCCTGCTCATACATATTTACCAACAGCTGGCTTTTTTTATAGGGGATCCTGGAAAGTTTTAATTTTTCGCAAAAATAAATATGAAGCTCCGCAGCTAAAGCTTTATCGGCAATGTACTTACAATACTTATTAATAATGCGTAACAGCTTGCGAAGACTCTTTTTTACAAAATATAAATTAGATTGGTATTTCAGATCGTTAAAATGTTCGTCGATCTCTTCCTTTACCTGTGCTATAAAATTAGGTTTATCATGCGCTTCAAACAATAAATAATCCAGTAATTCTTTATTGTCTTTTTTATATTTAGCAAGTGTCACGCATAATTCCATCAATTGCTTTGGCGGCAATTCCATTAGTTCTTTTTTTAATTCGCTTAAGCTTGCAGCTTTCATAATGGTGTTCAGAAAACAAAAATATACATTATTAAGGGTATAAAAAATGGAATGCCGAACTTAGCCGGCATTCAAGTTATAATTAAAGAACCCTTAAAAAAGTTCAGGCAATAAAAAAAACTAATTCTGTGATTCCCCGAAAAAATCTTTTTCGTTAAACATCGATCCTAAAATATCTTTGAACTGTGTGCCGCGCTCTAATTGGTTTTTACCGATAAGTGAATGTTCAGCCAAGGCAAATAAAATAAATTCCATGGCAATCAGCTTATCCTGCTTATTTAATTTCGGGAAATAGGTATCTGCTAATTTGCTTAAGCCGGGGATAGCATCTAACGCTTTTCCGTAACTTTTTTCAGTTTCTAAAAGCATCAGGTCAATCGAATTGCCATCACCAAACCAATTAATAACAGGCTGGTACGGGCTCGGGTCTTTTTTCTTTTTTAATTTTGACGGATCCGGAAAATGTTCTAAAAATTCGTTGCGTATAGCTTTACCTACCAAGTTTTGTGCTACAATGGCCGCGCCTTCCTGCTCGCCTTCATATACTAATTCTATTTTACCGTTAACTGCGGGTATAATTCCCATCAAATCACTTACGCGTGCAAAAGTGGATGCTTCACCGTTAATGAGCATACGGCGTTCGGCAGTACTCACTAAATTTTCGTAAGCCGAAATAGTTAAACGAGCCGATACACCGCTTTTTGAATCTACAAATTCACTTTCACGCGCTTCAAAGGCAACACGTTCAATTAACGTTGCCAATAAATTTCCTACGGAAATAGTTTCTTTTTGATGCGACGTTAACTTTGCTTCCTGTGCCGTAATTTGTTTCGATAATTCAATGCTTTTAGGATAATGGGTTAAGATCTGGCTTCCTATCCTGTCTTTAAGCGGTGTTACGATGCTTCCGCGATTGGTATAATCTTCCGGGTTAGCCGTAAAAATAAATTCAATATCTAACGCAATGCGTAATTTAAATCCACGGATCTGAATATCGCCCTCCTGTAAAATATTAAATAATGCAACTTGTATACGCGCCTGCAGATCGGGTAATTCATTAATCACAAAAATGCAACGGTTACTCCTGGGAATAATACCATAATGGATCACACGCTCATCCCCGTAATTTAATTTTAAGTTAGCGGCTTTTATCGGATCAACATCGCCAATTAAATCAGCTACCGAAACATCCGGTGTAGCCAGTTTCTCCACATAACGTTCTGAGCGATGCAGCCATGTAATAGGCGTAAGATCACCCAATTCTTCTATTTTTTGTTTTGCAAAAGTCGACATTGGATTTAAAGGGTCGTCATTCAGATCGCTGTTTTCAACCACAGGAATGTATTCATCCAACAACTCAATCATTTGTCGGGCAATACGCGTTTTTGCTTGCCCGCGTAAGCCCAATAAATTCATATTATGGCGTGAAAGGATGGCCCTTTCTATTTCAGGAATTACAGTGTCTTCATAGCCGACAATGCCTTTAAAAATAGTTTCTTTTTTCTTTAATTTATCGATCAGGTTATCACGTAATTCATCTTTTATCGTTCTTGATTTATAACCCGATTCCTTTAATTGCCCTAATGTTTTTATATGTATCATACAGTATATATTATTTATTTAACGTTCCTTCTTTTGTTCCTTTCAAAATCTTCAAAAATAAAATCTCCCAGCCCTTCTAAAGTGGTATAAAAAGCCTTACCGTTATTGGCTTCCGTAAATTCATGCACAAACTGTTGCAGGTAAGGATCGCTTGCTACCATAAATGTAGTAATAGGTATTTTCAGCTTACGGCAGCTTTGTGCAAGCGTCAGGCATTTATTTAATATTTTCTGATCTATGCCAAAACTGTTTTTATAATACTGCCCGTGCTCTTTTAAGCAGGTTGGCTTACCGTCGGTGATCATAAAAATTTGTTTGTTCGCATTTTTGCGTCTTCTCAATAAGTCCATGGCAAGCTCAAGCCCTGCCACTGTATTAGTATGGTACGGGCCTACCTGCAGATAAGGCAGGTCCTTAATTTCAATTTGCCAGGCATCGTCTCCAAACACAATAATATCCAAAGTGTCTTTCGGGTATCGCTGTTTAATTAATTCAGACA
>JBBRHI010000299.1:0-4530 GCA_038222995.1 Bacteroidia bacterium
GGCCCGGCTTCATACCTTTATAAGCTTTAGAAGTTTGCTGGGTCCACATAAAAAAGCTGTTTGTTGCCGTTCCCGCAAAGTCTTTTAAAATACCGTTACGCAAACCGTTTCCTGAACCAAGCATAATCACCAGCATAAAAATTCCCCAAAAAACACCGAGCATCGTAAGGAAGGTCCGTAATTTATTTTTACGAATGGTTGCAAAAATTTCCTGCCAGCTATCGCGTTCAAATATCATTTAGTTTTCTCTTAAAGCGGTTATCGGTTCTACTTTTGCTGCCTTTATTGCCGGGAACAAACCGGCCAAGGCACCGGCAGCAACGATCAGTAAAACTGCCGACAGTGCAATATTTACATCCACATCGGGATTTTTAAAAAAATCGCCCTCCAGCTTAAAATATTTTATAATTTCTACAACAATAATTCCCATCATTAAACCAATGTAACCTGCTACCGATGTAATAAAAACAGATTCCTGGATAATTAGGGTGACGATAGAAAAAGGAGAGGCGCCCAATGCTTTTCTTACCCCTATCTCTTTCGTTCGTTCTTTTACAACGATCATCATAATATTACTGATACCCACAACGCCTGCCAGCAATGTTAAAATACCAATCACATAAATAAAAAGCTTTATACCGTCTAACATACCCATAATGCGTTTGTATTCCGCATTATTATTTCTTACACCTATTGCATTCATATCATTAGGATTAAAATGATACTTCTTTGCCAGGTTGTTACGGATCTCATTTACCATCTGCTCACTTCTTTCAAGGCTTGCAGAGCCTGTTGTAGCCCATATAACACCTACATTATCTTTACCGTTATAGATTCGTTGAGCAGTTAATAAGGGAATATAGATCCGATCATTATCTCCTTTTCCCGGATCATTGAAAACGCCAACCACTTTATATTTAGTACCGCTCACGTCAATAAATTTCCCGATAGGGTCTTCGCCTTTAAATAAAAATTTCTCTACCGGTTCTCCCAATACACACACTTTTCTGAATTCATTAAAATCAAGTTCATTAATAAAGCGGCCTTTCATTAATTTAGCTTTTTCCAGTAAATTATGATCAGGAGCGCAGGAACGAACTAAAAAACCCGAATGTTCATTTTTATAAGAAAGTATTTTATTCTCTCTCCAGCCAAAGGTTGCAGAAGCATGATCTACATCTTTTGTTTTATTTTTAATATCATAAAAATCTCCGTTTCTTAATTGTATCGTTCTTCCCGGCTTATAGCCGTCATAAGCCATACTCGTTTGCCCACCGTCAATCCATATACTGTTAGCGGCATCATTCCCGAATTGTGCTTGCGCGCCGTTCCTTAACCCCTGCCCGGCAGCCAATAAAATGATCAGGATAAAAATTCCCCATGCCACGCTAAACGCCGTAAGTATAGTACGAAGCTTGTTCTTTTTAATAGTTCCTAATATTTCCTGCCACTTATCGAGGTCGAACATTCTTTTATGGTGAGTGGTTTAAATTATGTTTAACATGTTATTTATTAAAACTTGCGGTATGAATACAACATTCATATCTCATTATTTATAATTCATGACTAAATAATAAGCCCGTCTTTTAGCCTGATCGTTCTATCCGTTAACGCAGCAATATCATTTTCGTGAGTTACAATGACGATCGTTTTTCCTTGCTTATTAATGTCTTTAAAAATATCCATTACCTCGATCGAAGTTTGTGAATCGAGTGCTCCGGTTGGCTCATCGGCAAAAATAACTTTGGGATTAGCGATCAAAGCACGGGCAATGGCCACGCGTTGCTTTTGCCCACCGCTCATTTCACTCGGCAAATGGTTGGCCCAATCTTTTAACCCCACTTTTTCCAGATATTCCATCGCTTTTATATTGCGTTCTTTACGCGATACTTTTTGATAGTATAAAGGCAATGCTACGTTTTCCATCGCATTTTTAAACGACAGTAAATTAAACGATTGAAATACAAACCCTAAGAAACGGTTACGCAACTGAGCTGCTTTGGTTTGCGAAAGATCTTTGATGAGCGTATCATTAAGCGTGTAAGTACCCGAATCGTAATTATCTAAAATTCCCAATATATTTAAAAGTGTAGATTTTCCTGAACCCGAAGAGCCCATAATAGAAACAAATTCACCTTCCCGAATATGCATGTCAATACCTTTCAACACTTCAAAAGAAGTATCATTCAATTGATAAGATTTACGAATTTGCTCAAGTTTTATCACGGCTTAAAAGTAGGCATATAATGTTAAATACAAACACCGCTTATAGTTGAAAACATGCGCTTGTGGAGTAAAAAACTACATAAATACGTAGTTAACACGTTCAAAAATTTGAACTAGCTGCGCTCCTTTTGTTTTGACAGGAAATTACTATTGATGCTCATTAAAATATAGAGCAAAATAATTAAAGGAACTCCAACAAATTGAAACACGCATACCAAAACAAGGCTTATCCCCAGAAATATATAACGGGTGCGATTTCCGGACCATGAGAAAGTTTTGAATTTAAGCGCAAATAAAGGGATTTCAGATATTAGTAAAATACTCAGTAGAATAGAAGTAAAAATTAAAAAGAAAGGATTATAAACAATGTCCTGAATAAGCTGAGAATTTGTATGAGCCAAAATTAAAGGAAAGGAACAAATTAAAATGGCATTTGCCGGTGTCGGTAAACCAATAAACGAAGTGGTTTGCCGCGTATCATTATTGAATTTCGCTAACCGGATGGCGGAGAAAACGATAATTATAAAAGGTAAAAAGCTTATTATATTCTCTTTCGATAAAGCATTAGTTAAATAAGGCATTTTTTGAACACCGGATGATATGTTAGTATTCAAAGAATTAATAAAATTGTTCATTAAAGTAATCCGTAATAATTGAAACATAATAATTCCCGGCACCACACCAAACGTTACCATGTCTGCCAGGCTGTCTAAATCTTTACCTATTGGAGAAGTAACGCATAATAGCCTCGCTGCAAAACCGTCAAAAAAATCAAATACTGCCGCTAAACCAACCAAATAGGCTGCATATACCAAATTGCCTTCAAAAGCCTGCACAATGGCTAAACAACCGCACAATAAATTACAGCAGGTAATAGCATTTGGTATATGTTTTTTCAGATTCATTTACGGCGTAAATATATATAATTTAAATCGTTTGTATATTTACAAAAGATGTTATTTAATTCCCTGATATTCTTACTTTTTTTGCCCTGCGTTTTCATAATCTATTGGTTATTAAAACCAAGCGGGCGGAATTTATTTTTATTAGCAGCCTCTTACTATTTCTACTTTTCCTATAACCCGTGGTTTTTACTCCTGTTAATAGGCACTTCGGGGCTCGACTATTATATCGCAAGGCTGATATCACAATCGACAAACCAAAAAACACGTAAATTTTTTTTAGTGTGCAGCCTTGTATCCAACATTGGCGTGCTTTTTATATTTAAGTACTTTATCTTTTTTTACAATACAGGTATTTCTATTTTTTCGAGCAATCCTTATTTTCTTTCTAACATTATTATCCCTGCCGGGCTGTCATTTTACACATTTCAATCCATCAGCTATACTATTGATGTATATAGAAATAAATACAAAGCGGATGACACATTAACTGATTTTCTTTTGTATGTGTCTTTCTTTCCGCATATGGTAGCAGGCCCTATTGTGAGGTATAATTCATTAATGCCGCAGTTAAAAATAGTACAACACTTTAGATCGATCGATTGGGGGAGTTTTGCGAAACTAACGGTTTGGGGCTATTTCAAAAAAATGGTGATTGCCGATAATTTGTCATCCATTGTAACGCCTGTATTTAATAATGTTGGCCACTACTCGGGCTCAACGTTACTGCTGGCAGGATTTTTATTTGTGGTACAAGTGTATGCAGACTTTAGCGGCTATTCCGACATTGCCACCGGGGTTGCTAAATTATTCGGGATCAACCTGAGTCTTAACTGGCGCAGGCCATTGTTCTCAAAATCTTTACATGAGTTTTGGACTCGTAATCACATAAGTATTACAACCTGGTTCCGGGATTATGTATATATTGGCTTAGGCGGTAACCGCGTAGGCTACCCGCGTTGGCTATTAAATATTTTTTTAGTGTTTTTGATCAGTGGGCTATGGCACGGTGCTAATTTTACATTTGTGGTTTGGGGAGCCATGCATGGCATTTTCTTTATTCTTGAAACAATAATCTTTAAACGATTTCCCCATTTCAAAGCACCAAAATTTGCCGGTTGGCTTTATTTAATGAGCTTTCACACCTTATCCCTTATAGCATTCAGGGCACTGTCCATGAATGATCTTGGACAAATTTACCTGAAAATTTTCACGGAATTTAATGCAGTGAACCTAATTTCTGAATTAACGCACATCAGTAATTTATTTTTCATAACGATCTGCGGCTTGCTCGTTATTTTCCTATTCTTAAAAGAAGCGAACGAAGAGTATGCTTTTCTTAACCGTATGAAAGGTTTTGAAAGGATATATAAACCTGCTTTTTTTATTTTGATTTTAGTAA
>JBBRHI010000300.1:0-4528 GCA_038222995.1 Bacteroidia bacterium
GCTGCCGCTAATGTTAGTTTAATATTTTTCATTTTTGTTGTTTTAAATTTATTTAAACAAAGATGAATAGAAAAAAAAACTTTAGAATTGATGTAGGTTAAGAAATGGAATTATTTCTTAATAACTAATTGTTTTCTAACCCTGCTCAACCCCTCCGGGGTTATTCCAAGATAGGAGGCAATCATTTTTTGCGGGACTCTTTGAGCCAGGCCAGGGTATAATTTCAGAAAGTCCATATAGCGCTCTTCAGCCGAGGCGCTCAATAACTGGATAATACGTTTTTGAAGGGAATAGGCCCTTCTTAAAAGCTTTTGATTCATCTGCATTAGTGATTCAGCATCAAATTTTGAAAAGTCATCCTCGGCAGGTTTTTTCAAAACTTTAATTTCTGAATCTTCAATCGCGTCGATATTCAAAATGGCCAAGCCATTATTCATTAGTGATTCCTTATCACTAATAATCCAGTCTTCGGGCGCAAATTGTAAAACGTGTTCTTTCCCCTTACTGTCAATCGTATAACTTCTTAAGCAACCTTTTTCTACGTAGTAAAATGCTTCTGAAAGTTCTCCGTTACGAACAAGGACTTCTCCTTTTTTAACGCGTTTAGTTGGAGAATTCGCTATTGTATTTGAGAAGTTAAGATTTCCCACGTTCTTCGGTTAGAGTTTTATATATATGTGTAAAAATAAGGAAATTCTATAGTTTTCCACAAAGCTATTCAAAACACAAAAACCACCTGATTGTATAGATGGTTTTGTGTTTTAAGTGACCCCGATTGGATTCGAACCAATGGCCCACAGCTTAGAAGGCTGTTGCTCTATCCAGCTGAGCTACGGGACCAATATATTACACAGATGCGTAATCAACTTGCATATATGTAATAAGTTACATAAGTGTAACAAATTTGGAATGCGAATTTAAGGATTTTTTTCAATCTCAGGGCTACTTTTTTAAATACTTTATTTTCAGCAATATTTTGGTATTTTTAACGCTTTATGCCTGTGGTTAAGCTATCCGTCATTATTGTAAACTATAACGTAAAACACTTTATTGAGCAGTGTTTGTTTTCTGTAATGAAAGCGGCTCAGCATGTAAATTGCGAGGTGTTTGTGGTAGACAATAACTCTGTAGACGGCTCCGTAGGGCTTATTAAAGCTAAGTTCCCCCAAATAACACTTATAGAAAATAAACTTAACACCGGTTTTTCAGTCGCAAATAATCAGGCCATACACGCAGCTAAAGGCGAGTATGTGCTGTTGCTTAACCCGGATACGGTTGTGCAGGAAGATACGTTTTCGAAAACCGTTGCCTTTATGGATGAACATCCTAACGCAGGCGGCCTCGGCGTAAAAATGCTTGACGGCCAGGGAAACTTCGCTCCCGAATCGAAACGCGGCTTGCCCACACCCGCAGTGGCTTTTTATAAAATGTTCGGCCTGTCAAAATTATTTCCGCGTTCCAAAAAATTCGGGGTCTACCATTTAACGTATTTGCCCGAAAACGAGGTCAATGAAATGGATGTGATCAGCGGGGCTTTTATGCTGATGCGTAAAAGTGTACTTGACAAGATCGGTATGCTGGATGAAACCTTTTTTATGTACGGAGAAGATATTGATCTGTCATACCGCATTACAAAAGCAGGCTATAAAAATTATTATTTTCCGCTTACTCAAATTATACATTATAAAGGGGAAAGTACCAAACGCAGCAGCTTAAACTATGTGGTGATCTTTTACAGGGCCATGGCTATTTTTTCGAAAAAGCATTTCAGCGGTTCTCATGCCATGTGGTTTACTTTTTTAATCAATATTGCTATTGTATTAAAAGCAGGCATTGCTTTTTTAAGCAGGTTCTTTAAGGCGTTTACTATCCCTTTAATTGATTTTGTATTTCTTACCTCCGGTTTATTTATTATTAAAGATCTTTACCTTACCAAAACAGGTTTAAGTGTTGATGTTTACTCTCAAAAGCTTTTAATGATAGCCTTTCCCGCGTATGCACTCACTTGGATGCTGATGGTATATTTTAACGGCGGTTATGATAAACCCGTAAAGCTTCTTAAAATTGCAAGAGGAATATTAACGGGTACCGTACTTATTTTACTGGGTTATTCTCTTTTACCGGAATCACTCAGGTTTTCAAGAGCCTTTATTTTGTTCGGTACCGCGTGGGCAACAGGTAGTTTTTTAGTGTTAAGGCTTGCTTTGCATTTTATGAAACTAAAAAGCTACACACTTACGGCTACAAAAACAAAACGCATTGTGATTGTAGGAAAGGAAACAGAATTTAACCGCGTTGGGCAGCTTATTAAAGATACGCATGTAAATCCTTCTTTTGTAGGTTTTGTAAGTACTGAACAAAACGAAAGTTTACAACCCGATTATGTAGGCCGCATTAATAATATTGACGAGATCATTGAAGTACACCGGGTCAACGAAATTATTTTTTGTGCAAAAGACATCAGCTCAGGAGATATTATGAGCTATATGCTGATGATGGTTTCGAGCGGTGTCGATTTTAAGATCGCGTCGCCGGATAGTTTGTCTATTATAGGAAGTAATAATATTGATACAGCGGGCGATTTGTATATGATCGATGTAAACAGTATTACAAAACCCGGCAACCGTCGTAACAAAAGGCTTTTGGATGTTACGGTAAGTTTGCTTGCTCTTGTTTTGAGCCCCGGTTTATTTTTTATACAGGAAAATAAGATGCATTATTTTTCTAATTGTTTTCGGGTTCTTTTTAGTATTTATTCATGGGTAGGTTACGGCAAAACACCTGATAAAACGCTTCCGCGTATAAAGCCTTCCGTGTTAACTCCCGCCATGTTATCAGGCGCCGGCCTTGATGTGGATAAGGAAAAATTTTTGAACCTGCGCTACGCCAAAGATTATAAGCTTGAAAAAGATATTGCCATTATTTGGAAGTGCATCCGGGTGTTAGGCAGTTGATGGTTTAAGATGATTCATGATTCAGTAACTTACACACATCCTTTTTAAAGGAGTAATTTGTTTACATTACCTCACTACATTAAACATCCCTGTAACCGATCGGTGATCAGCATCAGTTAGGTTTAAAATATAAGTTCCCTCGGCAAGAGTACTTGTATTTAATTGCAGTTCATTTACACCTTCAGTAATTTGATGAAGGGTTGTAATAATAGTTCTGCCTACCATATCTTTAATGTTGACAGTTACATCCCCTGAGCCGATAGCATTAAACTTAGCCATCACATAGGCGTTTGCCGGATTAGGATAAAGAGAAAACGATTTTAAGCGTGTTGACTGATTTAGCTCTTTAATACCCGCTGTTATACAATTATTGGCACAACTGCAAAAAGTAGTAGTAGAAGCAACACCTCCCGAACTTGCATCGAAGCCGGAAGCAGGGTGCCCGGCGTCGCACATATCAAGGTGCGTAGAGCCTGTTCCCACAGTACCTGTGTTAATAGTGTTGCCCGTCACATTAAAGCCGCCACAGCTTGATTGCGGCCCCAATACGGTTGCCGAGTTATACCAGTCACGGCCAACCGTTACCATGCAATTAGTTGTGAACCTCGAAGTTGGCCCGTTGTAAAAATCACGGGATATCACCATGTTCTTATTATTAATAAAGTCGCTGTTGTTGCCGTTCGCAAAATCAAGCGTTACATTAATGTTACCGTTATTAATAAAAGAGCTGCTGTAATAATTCCCGAAACCAACGGCAACCGTTATGTTACCGTTATTTGTAACATAGCCTATGGAGTCGTAAAGCACATTTGTGGTAATGGTTCCGGTATTAATGGTGTTTGCCTGTATTGCTACAGCAAAGGCCCTGTTGGTTTGCGTGCCGTTGTTATAATAGGTTGTTGAGGCGTGTTCTATTAAAAAGCTGTCTGCATTAAGCGTGGTGTAATTTGTAAAGGTCCCGGCCGATGAAAGGTATAAATTATTAATACGCATGGTACCGTAATTAGACAGTGTGCCTCCTGCAACCCAAATATTGCTTGATTGAATGGCGCCTTGGTTACATAAGGTGCCGCCGGCCAGTATGGTTATTTGTCCGCTTAGAGTTCCGGTGGAGGTCACGCAAAGTGTTTGCCCGGATGAAACAACTTGGTTAACGGAATTATTATTTGAAATAGTAGTGCTGCAAGAACCGCATTGTGCCTTCAAAGCAGCCGATGCAAACATGATAATTACCAATCCTGAAAGCAGTCCGTTTTTTTTCATAAGTAAGTAATTTAATTAAAATCCAAGTACGCTTCTTACAAGCTTCAATTTATCACGGGCTATAACCCGCGCTTTATCTTCACCTATCTGCAATTCTTTTTCAAGAAGAGGAGTGTTACTCATTAATTCGTTATAACGGTTACGGGCCTTTTCAAATTTTGTAAGGATGAGCTCATATAAAGCTGTTTTTGCATGGCCGTAGCCGTAATTGCCTTTTATGAAATTAGCGCGCATCTCTGCAATTTCTGCCGGGGAAGCCAATAAACGGTATATGTTAAACACGTTGTTGGCGTCAGGATCCTTAGTCTCCT
>JBBRHI010000301.1:0-4527 GCA_038222995.1 Bacteroidia bacterium
CGTTCATATCCTTATTAAAAGGATTATAATCTTTATTAACATTAACCTGCGGCTGGCTTACCGATTTAGTATAATCAATATCAAAGCTCATCTCCGCGTTAAAATCAAGACTCGGCGATAGGTTCGCTTTACCCAGCGCGCGCTTTACGGCACTGTGAAGTAAAGCATATATTATTTTTTCATCCTGAAATTTTATTTCTGTTTTTGTAGGATGTATATTTATATCGATTGTGTGCGGATTAACCTCTAAAAACAAATAATAAGCCGGGTGCATATCATGCTGAATCAGCTCACGGTAAGCTTCCGCTATGGCATGGTGCAGGTACGGGCTTTTAATAAACCGATCATTCACAAAAAAGTATTGATCGCCTCTTCGCTTTTTGGCGCTTTCAGGCTTACCGATGTAACCGCTAATTTTTACCACATCGGTTACCTCATCAACTGGTACCAGCTTAGTTTGCAAGGATTTGCTGAACAGGCCCGACAGCCTTTCCATGAGGTTGGATGCCGGCAAATTATACAGTTCGTTTCCGTTACTGAACAGCTGAAAATGGATGCCCGGATGAGGCATGGATACGCGCTCAAACTCATCAATAATATGTTTTAACTCAATACTGTCTTCCTTTAAAAAATTACGCCTTGCCGGGATATTAAAAAACAAATTCTTTACGCTGAATGAGGAACCTGTGGGCGCCTGGCACTCTTCCTGCCTTATAAATTTGTTGCCTTCTATTTCAACCAGCTGAGCCACTGCATCTTCTTCACGCTTTGTTTTAAGTTCTACCTGCGCCACAGCCGATATACTCGCCAACGCCTCTCCTCTAAAGCCTTTGGTATGAAGGTTAAACAGGTCTTCTGCTTTTTTGATCTTGGAAGTAGCATGCCGTTCAAACGCCATACGGGCATCCACGGGGTTCATGCCGGTGCCGTTATCAATAACTTGCACCAATGTTCTGCCGGCATCCTTTACAATCAATTTTATAAAGGTTGCTTTCGCATCAATGGCATTTTCCAATAATTCTTTTACGATGGAGGCCGGCCGTTGCACCACCTCACCGGCAGCTATTTGATTGGCTACGCTTTCGGGTAAAAGAGTTATAACATTTTGCATGGGCGCAAAGATAATTTTTTAGTTGGCTTGCACTGCAATGAAAGCAGGGATAAGTCAATATTAATAGAATTTAAAATAAACTAAGAAAATTTAACTAATAAATTTTTAAAAGATCAATTTTATTTATATATTTCCCGAAAAATTTACCGGTTATGTCGACAAAAACTAAAGCTTCATCAAAAAACAAAAAGGCTACGCCTAAAAAGGCGGTTAAAAAAACTGCTCCTAAAAAGGCGGTTGCCACGAAGAAAGCGGCGAAACCGGCAGCGAAAAAAAGCATCGCTAAAAAGTTGACAGTAAAACCAAAACCTGCCCCGGTAAAAAAAACCGTAAAGAAACCAATCGCAAAAAAAGCCGCTAAACCCGTTAAAAAGGCAGCCGCAAAAAAAGCAGTTATCAATAAACCGGCAGCAAAAAAAGCAGCCCCTAAAAAAATAGCGAAACCCATTAAAAAAGCGGCAGCAAAAAAAGTGGTTAAAGCAATCGCAAAAAAAACAGTGAAGCCGGCAGCAAAAAAAGAAATTATACCCGTTAAAAAAGCTATCGTAAAGGCAACTCCCGTAAAAGCAACTCCCGTAAAAGCAACCAAACCCTTACCGGCAGCTATTGCTAAACCCGAACCAAAACCGGCAGTCGTTAAACCCGAAAAACCGGTGAAGGTTCCAAAAGTAAAAGCTCCTAAACCGGTTCCCGTAAAAAAACCGATCGTAGCGCCTACTACGTTCAGAAAAGAAGATACGGGCCCCGTTAAATTTATAAAAGAACCTAACGGCAAATTTGAAATGGAATTTGTGATCAGGGCTTCCGAAGACATGGTGTTTGAATTTGTGAGCACCGAAAGCGGCTTATCCGAATGGTTTTGTGATGATGTCACCATCCGCAACGGTGTGTTTACATTTACCTGGGACGGGCAAGAACAACAAGCCAAGCTGGTAAAAGAAATTCCGCCAACCTTTATCCGTTACCAGTGGATGGATAAAAACGACGGCAGTTATTTTGAATTCAGAACTCAAAAAGATGAACTGACCAACGATATATCTTTAATTATAACTGATTTTGCTTCCGATAAATCGGATGAGCAATCAGCAAGATTGTTATGGCACAGCCAGGTTGATAAATTACTTCACGTACTGGGATCTTTCTTTTAATAATCGGAATATACATTTCACCCAAATTAACATCCTGATTTTAAAGAATTAACTAATTTTACCATAAACTTTTAAAAAACTGCCCATAGAATAGACTCTACTTAAATTTTTTAGTGTATTAAATTTAATTTGTAGTAATGTCTATGCAATTTCTATCAGATAATGAGCTTGTAAAGCTCTATATGAACGGCGGTGAGGAGTGCCTCGCTATATTAGTTAAGCGACATAAGCGTCGCATTTTCTCATACATATTTCTTATTACCCGTAATAAAGAACTGGCCGAAGATGTGTTCCAGGAAACTTTTTTTAAAGTGATCCAAACACTTAAAAAGAACCACTATAATGAAGAAGGCAAGTTTTTGCCCTGGATACTTCGCATTGCAAAAAACCTCATTATTGATCATTACCGCAAGGTTAAAAAAATGCCGGGTATCTCTTATGTAATCAATGATGAAGGCGAGGAAACAAGCATCTTTGATATTATTCCGGCAAAAAACGAGCGTTCAAAAGAACCTGAAGAAACACGACAGTTTAAAGAGGCCATACGTACACTTATTTATGAGTTGCCTAAAGACCAGCGGGAAGTGGTTATTATGCGCATTTATTACGATATGAGCTTTAAAGAGATTTGTGAGTTTACAAACGTATCTATTAATACGGCACTGGGACGCATGCGTTATGCCACCATTAACCTGAAAAAAATGTTGGAGGAGAAAAAAGTAGCTATTTATATGTAAATACGGTTTTTTGTTTGGTGAGTTTGTTAAAAAAAGGCTTCTTAATGTATTTAAGAAGCCTTTTTTTGATATTTAGATTTATTCTTAATTACAGAATTGACTGAGGATAACCGTTGCTTACTAGTTAAAAGTGGATTTCTGCTCAATAAAATATCAGATACGTTCAACCGGATATTTTCATAGATAAATACGGGCATACTCATATATAGTGATTTAACTTAAATAATAACATTCCTTAACAAATTCTGTAGATTTATCAGGAATTGTTTGTTACTTTTGCGCCAAATAATTCTAAACCTTAAAAAATGAAAAAACAAATTTCAAAAATCGTTACAGCTCTTGCAGTTGGAACATTATTCTTTACAGCTTGTAAAAAACCGGCTGCAAGTTTCACATCTGACAAAACTACTGCTGCAGTAGGAGACCCAATCAACTTCACAAACACATCTACAGCTGACGCTAAAGATATGTGGGATTTCGGTGACGGTACTCAATCAATGAGCAACCAAAACATGATCTCTCATACGTATGCTAAAGCAGGTACTTACAATGTAACGTTAACTGCTGAAAAGAAAAACGGTAAAAAAGCATCTGATGCTCCTGCATTAGTGATTACTATTACTGACAAAGCTACAGCAGCAATGTTTACTTCTAAAACTAGCGTAGCAGCAGGTGAGATCGTATCTTTCACATCTTCTTCTAATTTAGCTGACGAATATACTTGGGATTTCGGCGACGGTATCCAAACTAACTTAACTCAACCGGTTAGTCCTGTACAAACTCACGTTTATAATACTAACGGTACTTATGTAGTTAGCTTAACCGCATTTTCTCAAAACCGTACGGTTCACAGTACTTATACTTCTACAATTACTGTAGGCGGTGGTTCAGGTGATAACGCTACTGTAGCTATGTTAACAGGTATGTGGAAAATTACAAACCACAGCGTTGTTCACAAATTTAACGGTGTTGACGTTTCTGCAAGCACTACTGTTTGTCCTAGTACAAGCAGTTTAGGAAGCATTCCTTATTCTGTGACTTCTTTCACAACTGCTGCTAAACTTGAAGTTAAATCTTTAGGCGGTGTTATTAATACTTACGATGGTAACGGTAACTTAACTTCTGCAGGTTCTTATTCTGTAAAAGATAACACGCACATGACTTGGGCTCACCCAACATTGAAAAATGATGCGTCTGTTGCAGCTTCAAGTTATGTAATTAATTCAGGTGTTTCTGCTCCAATCGGTTCTAACTACTGGACAATTAACACGTTAAATTCAACTACATTAATGATCACGTATTCTTACACTAACTCTAACGCTACTGCTTATAACGGTGCTACTTGTACGCCTTCAAACACAAACGTTTACGGTACAGAAGTGTATACTGAAGTGGTTACTTACACAAAAATGTAATAACACCCTCAGTTTTAAAACTGATAAAAACCCGTCCGCTAATAAGCGGACGGGTTTTTTGTTGGTGTTAATTTAAAGATCATAAAACCGGCATGATGTTCATTAAACGCTATACC
>JBBRHI010000302.1:0-4509 GCA_038222995.1 Bacteroidia bacterium
TTTGAATTATTCAAAGGCATTTTTTATATAGATTTTAATGATTAGTGACGGCCCATCATATCCCAAGGCATTGCAGCAAAAGCAGCACCTAAAATAACAATGTATATAATAATGAATATGATATATAACGAGGATAAAATAAGGCCGATAATACCGCAAATTCTGCCGGCTTTTAAGTTATTAAAAGATGCCAAAGTGTAAGCTCCCGGATTAGCCTCGTACAAGGCTTTCCCTTTAGATGCCAAAACAACGGCAATAATTCCTAATGTAATACCGATTATTCCGTAACAGAAACATAATACAATGGATAAAATTCCTAATACTAAAACTGCCGCGGAATTAGGCACCGGCGCTTGTCCGAACTGATTATTAAACTGTTGATTAACGTTTTGCCCGTATTGCGGCGGTTGATTTGATAAGTTATTTTCCTCCATAAAAATTATTTTTAGCTAAGATATAAAAATTTCTCTTATACCCTATGCGTAAAAAAAGGTTTCATTTACTAATGAACCTCTTTGGTTAATAAAATAAGATGGAATAAAACTAACTTTTTGGAAACCCTTTCGTAAAATAACATCAAAGGCCCCTGCTTTTCTTTTAAATAGAAATAATTTAATTCAAATTCACTCTATAACAAAGAATAAATACAATTACAAAATAATAATTACAAACTAATCAAATAAAAATTAAGCATGAAATCATTTTTAAACGCTTCAAAACCTATTCGCCATGAAAACAATTTATCTAACCACAGGTATGCTCACTGCCCTGGCATGTGTAGTGGCAAATGCGCAAACTGTCAATCAGTCCTCTACGATTGATAGTTTAGCAAACTTTAACCGACAGGAATGCACCGATTTTTTCTTTGCACATCATACAAATTCCAATGAACTCCCTGAATTTATAGACGCCGGTCAACGAAATTATATTCGCAATACCTTTTATACTCCTTCAGCGCGTCTTTCAGCTTCAAATCCTATCCCTCAACAAGCATGTACTAATATCGATTTTGAATCCGGTAATTTAAACGGCTGGAATACTTCCACGGGCTTTAATCCCGGGTTTAATGCTGCCGGCTGTTGTTTAAATACCGGTGGAGCACAAGCCGTTACAACAGGCGCAGGTACCGACCCTTGCGGCGGGTTTCCTACAGTTTGTGCAGGAGGTAATTTTTCTGTAAGGCTTGGTGATAATGGAACCGGTGGCATAGCAGATAGATTAGAGCAAACTTTTAATGTAACTGCGAGTAACGCTAATTTTACTTATAAGTATGCGGTGGTGTTCGAAGATCCGGGCCATGCATTAGCGGATCAACCCGGTTTTCAAATTGAAATGATTGATTCTACCGGAACACAAATACCTTGTACATATTATAATGTAGCTGCAGGACAAAATATACCGGGCTTTGTAAATTCAACAAATTGTGCAGGTGTTGTGTATAAACCTTGGACAAATGTAAGTGTTGATCTCACTAATTTTATAGGGCAAAATGTAACCATTCGTTTTACCACCTATGATTGCGCATTAGGCGGTCATTACGGATATGCATACATTGATGGTAGTTGCTTAAACTTTAATATTACCCAAAGCGGCATTTTATGCCAGGGTTCAACCATTCAGTTAACGCCTCCAACGGGGTTCGCCTCTTATAACTGGCAATTGCCTGATAATTCTTCACAAACCACGCAAGTGCTTACAACCGGGTTACCCGGAATATATACGTTAAACATGGTAACTTTTACCGGCTGTCCCGGCCCCACAATAACATACACATTAACCGGTTTTCCTAAACCCGTTGCTGTATTTGTTCCAAGTCAATTATCAGCCTGCAGTCATTCATTAACTTTCACAAATAACAGCACAGTAAGCAGTGGCAATATTATTTCAAATGCTTGGAATTTGGGAGACGGTAATGCAGCAAATACATTTAACACTTCGCATACCTACGCAAATACAGGTTCTTATAACGTGCAGTTAATTTGTACAACTAATATGGGATGTAGTGATACTGCGCTTGTCCCTGTTACTGTTAGCCCTCTGCCCAATGTGGCTTTTACAAATAATACCGTCTGTTTAAATACAGCTACTTCTTTTACAAATACATCAACGGTAAGCTCGGGTAATATAGTTGGTACAACTTGGTTGTTTGGCAACGGAAATCAATCAACACTTACCCAACCTTCTTACCAATATTTAACCGCAGGCACTTACACGGTTACATTAAGTGTATCTACCAATAATAATTGCACTAATTCAATCACACAACCTGTAACTGTATATGCTTTACCAAACGTAGGTTTTACGGCTAATAATGTGTGCGACGGCTTGCCTGTAAATTATGCGAACACCAGTTCTATCAGCAGCGGAAGTATTTCTAATTATATATGGGATTTTAATTCAGACGGAACACCCGATAATACAACATTGAATCCAAGCAATTTATTTACGGCTCCGGGAGCATACGCCACGCAATTAAAAGTAATTTCCAATAATAATTGTATGGCAAGCTATTCGTTAACCGTAAATGTTTATCCTAAACCGGCCATGCAATTTACGGCTAACGCGGTTTGCAGCGGCGCCGTTAACACATTTACTAATCAGTCAACTATTTCTTCCGGCCTAATCTCTTTGTATAACTGGAACTTTGGTGACGGGGGCTCCGCTACTGCTGCCAACGTACAGCATACCTACGCGGGTTACGGGACTTACAACGTTGTGCTTACAGGAACAAGCAATAATAACTGTACAAATACCGTATCTCAATCGGTGTTAGTGTATCCGAAACCGGTAGTTAGTTTTTTATCTACGATTGCCTGTTTAAACCAGGCCACTCAATTTAATAATCAAAGCAGTATCATTTCAGGTAACATTACAGCTTACCAATGGGATTTTGATAATAACGGTACAATAGATAATGTAACCGCTAATCCAAGTTTTGTTTATCCTAACGCCGGTAATGCGCAAAGCAGGTTGGTAGCTGTTTCAAACAACAATTGTTCAAGTCAAACCATCAATACGGTAACTGTACACTTTAACCCTTCGGCAAATTTCCATGTACCGTCTACCTGTATACCTCAAACCACTAATTTTGCAGATGCTTCAGTAAGTAATGACGGAGCTGTCACTTCTTATATATGGGATTTTAACGGGGATAATTTACCGGATAACCTTCAGCAGAATCCACAATATAATTTTGCACAAGCAGGCAACTACGGTGTTAAACTTGAAGTTCAAACACAGTACGGATGCACTAATACTATTATAAAATCGGCTTATGTAAATGCAACGCCAACTGCTTTATTCAGCGCACAAAACAATACAGGCTGTCCGAGTTTGTGTGTTAATTTTATAAATAACAGCACTATAGGTAACGGTAGTATAAGCACATACCAGTGGGTATTTGGAGATAATACGTCGCCAAGCTATTTAGAAAATCCTACACACTGTTATACAAGCGGAAACTACGGTGTTACCTTAAAAGTGGTGTCAGACAGCGGTTGCGTGGGCACATCAAACATTCCGAATTTTGTTCACGCCTACCCTGTTCCTATTGCCGGGTTTAATATTACGCCTTCCGAAATTGATATTACAACTCCTTTAATAGAAGTGGAAGATGAATCGACCGGGGCAACCGCCGTAATTTATTTTTTTAATGACGGCACCGTAAAAAATACGGCAAACTTCAGTCACTTATTCAATACCGACGTTGCTAAAAAAGTGGCGATCCTACAGGTAGTTACAAATCAATATTCCTGTAAAGATTCGCTGGTTAAAGAAGTTATTATTAAGCCCGCCTACGTTATTTATGTTCCAAATGCCTTTACGCCAAACAGCGACGGATTAAATGATGGCTTTAAAGCTTTGGGCGTAGGTATTGAAGCATTTAAAATGCAGATATTTGACAGGTGGGGTAAAATGATTTTTGAAAGTGATGACATTAATACAGGTTGGGACGGATCGGTTGGAAAAAGTGATGCGGCTGAGTCTAAACAAGATGTATATGTTTGGAAAGTAAAGGTGAAAGATGTGAATCATAACGACCACGATTTAATAGGCCACGTCACTTTACTTAAATAATGTCAAAAAGACATGGAAAACTATTTGGTTTAAACTTTGTTTATACCTTTAACAAATCTAATTTTAAATCAAATTAATAACCTAAAAATAATAGTATGGCATTAGAAATAACAGACGCTAACTTTGAAGAGTTAGTATTAAAATCAGACAAACCGGTATTGGTTGACTTTTGGGCAGAATGGTGCGGACCTTGCCGTATGGTAGGGCCTGTAGTAGAAGAACTTTCAAAAGAATATGACGGTAAAGCAGTTGTAGGAAAAGTAAATGTTGACAATAACTCAGGCATTTCTTCAAAATACGGAATCAGGAACATACCTACTTTATTGGTATTTAAAAATGGTGAAGTCGTTGAGAAACATGTAGGGGTAGCTGCAAAAAATGTATTGGCAGGTAAACTGGACTCTCATTTATAATCCTCACCACAGTATTTAT
>JBBRHI010000303.1:0-4473 GCA_038222995.1 Bacteroidia bacterium
TCATCACATAAAGTATCACCTGTTTTAATATCTTTAAAACCAACTGCTGCTCCAATATCACCTGCTTCTAAAAATTCAACAGGGTTTTGTTTGTTAGCATGCATTTGGAAAATACGGGAGATACGTTCTTTATTTCCTGAACGTGTGTTCAGTACATAAGAACCTGCATCTAAACGCCCTGAATAAGCACGGAAAAAGCATAAACGACCAACAAATGGATCTGTTGCAATTTTAAACGCTAAAGCCGTAAAAGGTTCTTTAACATCCGGTTTACGAGTTACCTCTAAGCCGGTATCAGGATTAATACCTTTAGTTTCTTCTTTATCCATTGGCGACGGCATTAATTCCATCACCAAATCCAACATCGTTTGTACACCTTTATTTTTGAAAGATGAACCGCAAACCATAGGAACAATTTTATTTGCAACGCACGCTTTACGCAATGCATCCAACACTTCTCTTTCTGTAATAGTTTCAGGAGCGTCAAAGAATTTTTGCATGATGTTGTCATCAAAATCAGAAACTGCTTCTAACATTTTCTCTCTCCACTCTTTTGCTTCTTCAAGCATATCTTCAGGGATAGGAACTTCTTTAAAAGTCATTCCTTTGTCTTCGTCATTCCAAACAATACCGCGGAAGTTAATTAAATCAACTACCCCTATAAAGTTTTCTTCAGAACCGATAGGTAACTGAAGAGGAACAGCGTTACCGCCTAAAATTTCACGGGTTTGTTTAACTACTTTTAAAAAGTCAGCACCCTGGCGATCCATTTTATTAACGAATCCTAAACGGGTAACATTATAATTATCAGCTAAGCGCCAGTTAGTTTCAGATTGAGGCTCAACACCGTCAACCGCTGAAAATAAAAACACTAAACCGTCTAATACACGTAAAGAACGATTCACCTCAACTGTAAAGTCAACGTGGCCCGGTGTATCAATAATATTAATTTTGTATTGATTATCTCTGTATTTCCAAAAACAAGTAGTTGCAGCGGAAGTAATAGTGATACCACGCTCTTGCTCTTGTGCCATCCAATCCATTGTTGCAGCACCTTCGTGCACTTCACCAATTTTATGGTTAACACCTGTGTAGTAAAGGATACGCTCAGTTGTTGTCGTTTTACCGGCATCAATGTGTGCAGCAATACCAATATTTCTTGTATATCTTAAGTCGCTCATTTAATTAGAATCTGAAATGTGAGAATGCTTTGTTTGCCTCAGCCATTTTGTGAACGTCTTCTTTCTTTTTGAAAGCAGCACCTTCTTCCTTAGAAGCTGAAACGATTTCTCCGGCTAATTTTTGAGCCATTGATTTTTCGTTACGTTTACGGGCATAAGTAATTAACCATTTAATAGCTAAAGCTAATTTTCTTTCCGGACGAACTTCAGAAGGAATCTGGAAAGTTGCACCACCTACACGGCGAGAACGAACTTCAACCTGAGGAGTTACATTTCCCAAGCCTTTTTTGAAAACTTCTAATCCATCTTCGTTAGTACGTTTTGCAACGATCTCTAAACACTCATGAAATATTTTCGACGCGGTATTCTTTTTACCGTCGTACATTAAACTGTTTAAAAAACGCGTTACCAAAATATCATTATAAATTGGATCAGGTAACAGGATTCTTTTTTTAGCGGTTGATTTCCTCATTGTATAAAATCTACTTAAATTATCTTAATATTATTTTTTCTTAGCGCCTTTTGCCGGAGCTGCAACAGCGCCTGCTTTAGGACGCTTAGTTCCGTATTTTGAACGTTGTTGTTTTCTGCCTTCAACACCTGCGGTATCTAAAGATCCGCGAACGATGTGGTAACGTACTCCCGGTAAGTCCTTAACACGACCACCGCGTACCAATACGATACTGTGTTCTTGCAGGTTATGACCTTCTCCCGGAATATAAGCAATGATCTCCTGCTTATTCGTTAAACGCACTTTCGCTACTTTACGCATAGCTGAGTTAGGTTTTTTAGGGGTTGTTGTGTACACACGTGTACAAACACCACGGCGTTGTGGACAAGAGTCCAAAGCGGCCGATTTACTTTTGTTGGGAGCTTTAAAGCGTCCTTTTCTTACTAGTTGCGATATAGTTGGCATGTTAACCTGGTTGTATTGCTTGTTTTTACTGTTATTTTAGTAACCTCATGTTTTTGAGGACGGCAAAGATATAATTATTTTATTCATCAACAAAAAAATTGTTGAAAAATATTGAATTAATGTTCTTTTTTTCATATGAATTGTTCATAAATTATCTAATTCCGTAATTTGTCACCGTTTTCTCCTAACACTTTTTTGATTAGGCGCTCTTACTTTTCAATAAATCATCTTGTTTTTTGCGGGCTGTAAATATAACTGTTTAATTGGGATAATTGTCGACATTATTGTCATCTACACCTCCGTTCTTGCTGTCTATCTCGTTGTTCTTGCATTACTATCCCCCCGCTCAAGTTACGTTATCTGTCTTTCTCTGCGCTGTATCATGATACAAGCTCTTAATATCCAATAACCGTATCAAACAAAAAAGTCTTTGCCCGAAGGCAAAGACTTTGATGCAACTATAAATAAAATAAATTACCTGAAAAGATTAAAACTGCCTTGTTTTTCTACTGTTTTATCGCCTCTTGAGGGAACTACTTTAATAATATATAAATAGGTTCCGTCAGTGGCAGGCTTACCGTTAGCGTTAATGCCATCCCAAGCCTGGTTAGGCCCAGAAAGCGTGAACATTTTTTCGCCCCATCTATTAAAGATATCGCAATTCAATTCTTTCACACCTGTACATTTAATGTAAAAATTATCGTTTTTCCCATCTCCATTTGGAGTAAATACATTAGGTATTACCAAAGAAAAATCAACATCAACGGTAATAACTGTAGTAGCTGTGTCAGAGCAATTGCCTAAGCTGTTCTGCGCCAATAATACAACGGTATATGTACCTGCATTTTGAAATGTATTTGTCGGGTTAACAGATGTTGAAATATTACCGTCATTAAAATTCCATGAATAAACACTTGCTCCTATACTGTTATTTGTAAAGTTAACCAAAAGCGGAGCTATACCCGTATTGGGATCAGCTGTAAATGCAGCTTGTACGGTTTGACTTATAACATCTATTGTATCAGTAACATTACAGCCGGTAATATTATCTGTAACAGTGAGAGTATATTGTCCCGGTAACACTATGTTAGCTGCGTTTTGGCCTGTAAAAGTATAGTTGTTTGGCCCTTGCCATGTGTAAGTTACATTAGCCGATGAGCTAAAACCGGATAACGTTATGCTGTTACTGCTGCACGGTAGCAGTGTATCATTGCCTGCACTTACACCGGTTGGTAAAACTACATTACTTGTAATGTTTACGGTGCTTGTACTTCGGCACCCGTTAACCGTATTAAGAACCGTTAAAGTATAGGTTCCGGGACCTGTTACATTGGGAGAATTTGTATTGGCGCCTCCCGATATATTGCCTGAACTTGTGGTCCATGAATATGTAATGGAAGGTCCTGTCGAAGAAGCAGAAGCATTAATAGTAACCACAGAGTTTGTACAAGTGATGCTACCTGCCGCCGCAGCATTTATGCTTGCAGAAGGACGGATCGTATCAATAGGAACATTGATCACTGAACCGGCGCCCCCCATAATGTTTGAACAGCCTGTAGCGGTGTTAGTAACTGTTACAGAATAATTACCCGTCACATTTACAACAGGAGAAGAAGTTGTGCCGCCCGATACAATTCCCGGGCCTGTCCAGTTGTAGCTTACTCCGCTTGCAGGCGATGCATTAAGCGTCACAGAGCTTACTGCACAGGTTAGGCTGCCGTTACCTGCAGCAGCCGAAACAGTTACAACGGGCGCGGTTGTATTTTGGCTGATAGCAACTGTTACAGGCGCACTGTTAGAACAGCCGTTAGTTGTATTAGTAACCACAAGACTGTAGGTCCCCGGTAGATTTACACTAGGGTTTGCCGTAGTACCTCCCGAAACAATTCCGGGGCCTGTCCAGCTATAAGTTACGCCACTCGCAGGAGTAGCCGTAAGGGTTAATACAGTTGATACACAGGTTAATGTTTGATTGCCGGCAGATGAAATTACGGGCGAAGGAGAACCTGTGTTTTGAGAAACAGTAACCGTTGTTGAATTTGTACAACCGCTTCCTGTATTCGTGACGTTAAACACATAATTGCCCGGTAATGTTACAACCGGTGTAGTTGTAGTACCACCCGACACAATGCCCGGTCCTGTCCAACTGTAAGTTGAGCCTGCCGAAGCACTTCCCGTTAGCGTCACAGAAGGAGCAGCACAGGTAATAGCGGCCGGCGGGGCAACGCTCGCCGGAGGCACAGCACCGTTTTGCGTAACGTTGGCAATTGCAGGCGAACCGTTAGAGCAGCCGTTAGAAGTATTAGTAACCGTTAAGCTGTAATTTCCCGGTTGGTTAACAACAGGATTAGCCGTAGTGGCGCCCGATACAATACC
>JBBRHI010000304.1:0-4468 GCA_038222995.1 Bacteroidia bacterium
CTGCGATGCTGAAGCTCTTTGAATTAAAGAGGTTACCCAACCTAAAGAAGCAAACGGCCAGGTTAATTTATAAACGTATACAATAAATTCGGTAATGTTGCCTACCTGAATAGTTTTACCTACTACTAAATGCCCTCCGTACCAAACAGTTGCTATAACACTGATACCAACCATTAATACCATTACCGGCTGAAAAAAAGCTTCAACTAAGGTTAAGTTCAAATTTTGTTTTTTGTAATTGGTATTTAGTTTTTCCAGTTCATTCGTATAATGTTCTTCCCTGGCGTAAGCTTTAATAACCCTTACCGCCGAAAATGTTTCCTGTGAATGCGATGTTAATTTAGATAATTCCTGCTGTACAATGGTACTGCGTTTATTAATAAGATCAGATACTTTATAGATAACGAAAGATAGAACAGGCAAAGGCGCAAATACTAATAAGGTAAGCTGCCAATTGATGGAAAGCATAAATACCAATACAATGGTAACTGTTGCGAACGTATTTATGACGTACATAATGGCAGGGCCCGTGTACATACGTACTTTTCCTACATCTTCACTGATACGGTTCATAAGATCACCCGTACTATGCTTTTTATAAAAGGATGCATCCAAGGTTTGAAAATGAGTATATAATTCGTTCTTCTGATCAAATTCAATGTGCCTGCTCATTACAATTAATGTTTGCCGCTGAAAAAACAAAAATAAACCGCTGGCTAATGCAAGGCCTAATAACGTTAAGCCAAACTTAATAAATACCACATTATTTACAGCCGTGTGAGTTGAAATAAGTTTTACAATTTCATTGGTCGCGTTCCTTACAACTACACCCTGGTAAATAGAAAAAACGGTAGAAAGCACTACAAATAAGGCGCCCGATAACAAGCGCCATTTATATTTGATCAAATAAAAATTAATTGATTTCAGAGATTTCATGCAGGTTATGTATCAGGCGTAAGCTATCCTAAAAATCGTTATTTAATTGATTGGTTGCTTTTTGTAAAATTTCGAAAGCGTTTTCTGCCATTAAATTTTCTTTATCAAGCGTCGGATTTATTTCCACCATTTCAAAACATACAATTTTTTTAGAACGCATAATGTAATAAATTAAATTCCCTGCTTCTTTTTCGGTAATACCGTTTGGCACAGGGGTTCCTGTCCCGCTGCTGATACGGCTATCCATACTATCCACATCAAAGCTTACATAAATAATATCGCAATGATCCAAGTAATTCAATGATTCAATAGCAACTCTTTCCACCGCTTTTTTACGAATTTCCTGTAAGTTAAATACCCGTACTTTATTCTTTTTAATTAAAAAATCTTCCTGAGGTTCAAAATCACGAAGGGCTATATAAACGAGGTCATTGTAATTAATTTTAGGAGTAATGCCGCCAAGGCTTTTTAATTTTTCCCAATACTCAACCGTTTCATCATCCGGTTTATTTTGCTGGCGCTCTTTATTATCTTCCGCCAACACACACGCTATAGGCATACCGTGCATGTTACCGCTTGGGGTGGTATAAGGCGTATGAAGATCGGCATGTGCGTCGATCCAGATAACGCCGATGCGCTTGGTAGGGTATGCCATTTTTATGCCGCTTATGGTTCCCAGCGCAGAGCTGTGATCACCTGCTAAAACAATAGGCACTTCTTCTTTTAATAAGGTTTTTTTAATTTCGTTGGCAAGGCGTTCGTTCAATGTGTAAATACCTTTGATCCGTTTGGCATAATCGTTTACAACGGGTTCCAACAATAAATGGTTTTCATTTTGAACCTCAACAGATTTGAATTTTTTAAAGAAATTACTTCCGAAATCAAGCGCTGCAATTTTAATGGCATCAACACCCATACTCGATCCTCTTGTCCCTGCCCCTATTTCACTTTTTATTTCTATTAATTTTATCGGTTTGATCATAGATTTCATAATAAGGTGCAAAGATACAAATCATTGCTTAAATTGGGAATAAAAGTAAATATGCTTGAAAAAGCCTGTTATTAGTCTATTAATGTTAAATTTTGATACTTTCGGCCACTTCCTTAATGCATTCTTTAGACATGGATTTTAATTTAGGAATGGAAATTATTTTACCCCGGGGCATAGATTGAGCGATCGTGTTTTTGACCTCCTCATGGAAGTCTCCGTTAAATATCAACGCCTTTATTTTAAAATTATTTCTTACTAAGTAATCTATCGATAATAATGAATGGTTAATACAGCCTAAATAATCAGAGGTCACCACTATAATTTCACAGTCAACCTGTTTGGCAATATCAATTACGAAATGGGTGTTATTAATAGGTACTAAAATCCCTCCGGCGCCCTCTATAATTAAATTATTTCGGGTTATCGGTACTTTTATATTCTGTAAATCAATCTCTACTCCGTCTATTTTAGCAGCTAAATGCGGGGACAGCGGTTGCTTTAATAAATAAGCTTCGGGATGAATTACTGTTTTTGAATTACTTATTAATGATCGTACTGTATATGAATCTAAACCTTCAACGGTTCCGCTTTGTATCGGCTTCCAGTAATCTGCCTGCAAAGCTTCCGTTAAAATGGCGGAAACAACAGTTTTGCCGATATTAGTTCCTATGCCTGTAATAAAATAATTCATTCTTTAATCCAATATTCAGGAAAACAGTTTTATGTAATTTGCTTTTATCTCACCGGTATTCAATTTTTGATTGATGTAAATTAAAGCACCTTTACTCATTTCATCAAAACCCTGCTGATCACTTTCACATAGCACTTTAATTGCATTCGTAAATTTCACTTTATCATTTAACGGTATATCAAAACCGGCATGTTCCTTCTCTAAGCCTCGCCAAGGCGTTTGATCGGAGATGATAACGGGCCTGCCTGTCTTAAAAGTTTCCACGATAATATGTCCGAAATTTTCGGTTTGTGTCGGCAAAAGTAACGCATGGTATTTACTGATCGTTTCTCCGATCATACCAGGAGTTAATACTCCTTTATAAGTAAAATGAATATTAGCGGGTAAGGCTTTTGAATTTTTGTCGCATGATTGCCAGTAAGCTTCATCTTCTTTTGGGCCGTAAATATCAAATACAATCTCGGCTTCTTTAATTTCTTTTAAAACGTCTATCGCAAAATTAAGGTGCTTAATATCTACTATCCTTGCAATAAAGCAAAGCTTTAAGGACCCTTTGTTTTTTTCGATGGGTATAATATCATTTCCGACTGCGGGTAAATTAGAAACTTCAGACACGTTTACGCCCTGTCCGATTCTGCCTTTTATTTCAGCGGTTTCCTGTGAAGAAGTTGATTGCCAATGTATATTTTTAAATAAACCGGTTAATTTAGCATACAACAAAAATAATTGTTTTTTTAGGGGCTTCACCGCTAAAGCGCCGTCACGCAACATGCCGCGAGGCGCTAAAACAATTTTAGCACTTATTTTATGTTGTTGTTTCCATTTTAAAGGATAGATCGTAAATAGTTTTGAAAATAAACTGTTTAAATAAAGTGTATCGTACGGCGTTTCCCGAATTAATTTTAAGATAAAGTCGGGATTCATATTTTCAGGGCTCACATA
Source organism: Bacteroidia bacterium (assembly GCA_038222995.1). Lineage (GTDB taxonomy): Bacteria > Bacteroidota > Bacteroidia > B-17B0 > Aurantibacillaceae > UBA4416. The sequence goes on from JBBRHI010000304.1 coordinate 3,561, forward strand.
AAACACTTCTCTTCCCTCAAAAGTTGTCCAAGTATTTAATTTAATCTGTTCGTATGCTTTATTCGATTTAAAATCCCTGTCTGTTGTAATAATTTTAAAATTAAGGTCATTACCCAACTGTTTTGTTAACGTGGCAACAGACTGTATTGGCCCGCCGGCAAGGTAACCCGGCAGAAACCAATCACACAAGATCAATATGGTGGGTTTAGCACTCAATGTGGTGAGAATTTATCCAGTTATTTAAAACAACAATATGCCATATTCTACTCCAGGTAATTTTAGGATCATTTTCTAAAAAGCGGTTCCATAATAAAAGAACGGTTTCCCTGTTTACCATGGAGCGTTTAGAAAACTGGACGATCTGCTCCTCACAAAACTCTTTCAAGTCATGTTTCAGCCACTCTTTCCAAGGCAATGTAAAACCCATTTTAGGCCGGTTCACTATGTTATCGGGCAACAAGTCGCCCAAGGCATCGATCAATAATTTTTTAGGGGAGTGCGGATATTTATAGTCGTCTTTTATACATAAGGCAAATTCAACCAGCTTATAATCCAGAAAAGGAACTCGTACTTCCAATGCCACAGCCATGCTCATTTGATCGGCATCGCGCAGCAATACATTTTGCATATAGGTTTGTATCTCAAATAAAGATACCCTGCTTAGTTTATGCTGCTTATCGGTTTCACTTTTTTTAATAAGAGTCTTAATAAAATCATCATCCTTATATTTTTCTTTTACTAACGAGCTGTAATCTTTTTGATTAAATAATTTGCGGTTTACGGGGTATGCATGAAACCCGTTGATATGATCAAGGCTAAGGATCTCAGCAGTTTTATCGCCCTGCACCGATCTTTGTTTCGCCGCTACTAATTTTCCTCCAAGCCTTCTTCCAAATCCCGGTACTAAG
>JBBRHI010000305.1:0-4454 GCA_038222995.1 Bacteroidia bacterium
ATATTCTGAACAGCATAGCCTGTTTTTTCATTATGCCCAAACGATACATTTTCATAATACACATCTTTTATATCGCCTAATACAGAAGGAGAAACCGGCACTTCTTCAGACGGGGCAGTGATCAGCTTTTCAAAATTATCCATGCTTGTCTTCGTTTCATTAAACACGGCGATCATATTTCCTAATTCCTGCAAAGGATTGAAAATAAAGAAGGAGAAGAACATTAAAGTGATTAGATCGCCTACCTTAATAATACCGCCGAACACAAAGCAATACAGTGCAAAGATCAATGCACTTCTTACCAAATGCACGGTAGTGCCTTGTATAAAGCTTAATGAGCGTATAAAGCGTACTTTTTTTAATTCCAGTCCCAGTATTTTTAAGGTGGTAGAATTCAACCGTTTTTCTTCCTGCTCAATCAAGCCTAAGCTTTTTACTAATTCTATATTTCTTAAAGATTCGGTTGTAGCCCCTGCCAAAGCAGTAGTTTCACCTAGTATTTCTTTAGAAATTTTCTTGATCTTTTTTCCTAAAAACGAACTGACACTTGCAATAATAGGAACCGTGCATAAATACAAAGGGCCTATGAGCCAATGAATATTAATAGCGTACACAAATACAAAAATGATACCGATAGCCGATTGAAACACGAGTGTAATAAAAAGAGTGACAAATTTTTCGGTATCTGATTTTACCTTTTGAAGTTTCCCTAAAGTTTCGCCGCTGCGTTGGTCTTCAAAGTCTTTGTAAGGCAATGATAACGCTTTCTTGATGCCGTCGGTATACATTTGCGCGCCTGTGCGCTGAATAATAATATTAGTATAATAATCCTGGAAATTTTTAGCGATCCGCGACATTAAGGCTGCACCGATGGAAAGGCCTATAAATACAATAACGCTTTGCATAAATTGATAGCGTGTATCGCCGGTATGCCAATAATAAGAGCTGAGCCAACCATGATTTGTTTCCATATGCGGAGCGCTGAATTTATTGATCAGTTTACCGGTAATAATAGAATCGCATAACGAAAAACACTGGTTAACGGCTGCAAGTACAAGTGCTAAAAATAAAAGAGATTTATAAGCTTTAACGTAAGAATAAAGAATTTTCATTAATCAGGGATAGTTTTATATTTAATAAGTGTTGTAACATCAAAATTACGGTTATTGTTTAAAATATAGAATTAATAATTAAAAGTGAATAACTATTTTTCCGGTTTATAGATTTTGAATAACAATGTTTTAATTTTACATAATGAGTTTTGGAATTTGCTCTCTAAGTATTGTGCCTTGCCGAAAGGAACCCTCAAGTACCTCCGAAATGGTAACGCAATTACTGTTCGGGGAAACATATACCGTAGTTGAAGATAAAGAGGATTGGCTGTCTGTTTTAACAAGCTTTGATAGTTACCCGTGTTGGATAAGCGCTAAGCAGCACACCCCCCTTCCTGATAAAGTAAGTAAAGAATTAAACACCCGGATACTAAGTTCAGAACTTATCCAGGTTATTAATAATACCGGTTCACAAACGCTGTATCCTATCACCATAGGGTCTACCTTACCTAATTTTAAAGATCATAAGCTTGATATTGCCGGTACGTGTTTTTTATTTGAAGGACAAACCACGGACAGCGGGCAAAAAAAAACGATCAAAGAATTGATCGATACGGCGTACTTATTTTTGAATGCACCTTATTTGTGGGGCGGCCGCAGTCCTTTCGGCATCGATTGTTCGGGTTTTGTGCAGTTAGTGTATAAGCTTAACGGTTATACATTGCCGCGTGATGCAAGCCGACAGGTTGAATTAGGATCGCCATTAAGCTTTGTGGAAGAAGCGGAAGCGGGTGACCTTGCTTTTTTTGATAATGAAGCAGGCAACATTGTACATGTAGGATTGATCCTTGATAATCAACAAATTATTCATGCCAGCGGCAGCGTTCGTATTGACAGGTTCGACCACTACGGCATTTTCCGCTCAGATACAAAAAAGTACTCGCACATGCTGCGCGTTATAAAAAAAATCATTTAATTTTAGTACTTTTGCAACTCAGAAAAGACTTAAAAAGACAATTTGACCAAAGATATAGAAGAGAGTACCATCGTTTAAAAACAAGATTTAATATTAAAACCTAGTTATAATGAAAGACATATTTGAAAAAATAAAACAGAACATGGGGCCCATCGGTGAGCATTCAAAAGAATCTCACGGGTATTTTACATTTCCTAAATTAGAGGGAGATGTTGGTCCTCATATGAATTTTAGAGGTAAATCATTATTGAACTGGAGCTTAAATAATTATTTAGGTTTAGCAAATCACCCTGAAGTAAGAAAAGCGGATGCCGACGGTGCTGCCAAATTCGGTTTGGCCTTACCTATGGGGGCTCGCATGATGAGCGGAAACTCTGACCTGCATGAGCAATTGGAAAAAGGCTTATCCGCATTAGTAAAAAAAGAAGATACGATTTTATGTAATTTCGGTTACCAGGCAATGGTATCAGCTATTGATTCGTTGGTTGACAGAAGGGATGTGATTGTTTACGATGCAGAAAGCCACGCTTGTATATTGGACGGTGTGCGTTTACACATGGGTAAGCGTTTTGTATTTAAACATAATGATATTGAAGATTGTGAAAAGCAATTAGAGCGCGCTAAAAAATTAGTAGAAACAACAGGAGGCGGTATTTTGGTAATTACCGAAGGTGTTTTCGGGATGCGCGGCACACAAGGCAAATTAAAAGAGCTTATTGAATTAAAGAAAAAATACACCTTCCGTTTATTTGTGGATGATGCTCACGGTATTGGTACTATGGGACCTCACGGTGGCGGAACGGGAGAACAGCAAGGTTGCCAGGACGGGGTAGATGTTTACTTCGGAACGTTTGCAAAATCATTCGCGTTGATCGGTGGTTTTATCAGCTCCACAAAAGAAATTATTACTTACTTACGCTATAATATGCGTTCTCAAATTTTCGCTAAATCATTGCCAATGCCATTGGTATACGGTTTATTAAAACGTTTGGAATTATTAAATGCACACCCTGAATACCGCACAAAACTTTGGGAAATTGCCAACGCTTTACAAAAGGGATTGGTAGATGCAGGCTTTGATCTAGGTATCACAAATACTATGGTAACGCCTGTTTACATGCGCGGATCCATACCCGAAGCAACAAACATGGTAATTGATTTACGTGAAAATTTCGGTATTTTTTGCTCAATGGTTGTGTACCCTGTAATCCCTAAAGGCATGATCATTTTACGTTTAATTCCTACTGCTACACATACTTTAGAAGATGTGAAATATACGGTAGAAAGCTTTTCAAAAATTAAGGATAAACTATACGGCGGTGAATACGCAGCTGATAAGATCCGTGAAGGTTTTTCACAAGCACTGTAATTTAAGCTTTATCTTGCGGAAGGCCGTGAACAAGGATTTTAAACACACCGATTATCTTGATGTCGGTGTGTTTTTGTTTTTGATCATATCAATTTATATTTATCATTAACAGTATGTTATGAAAGACAGGCAACACCATTTAAAAAGTATACTCCCGGTTATTGAAGGCAATAAGCCAACAGACTCGCCAAGCGAAGCATTTCAAAATGAGACTTTAAGGCCCATCCTTAAATTTCAGAATGAATTGATCATAAAATATTTTGAACATTTTATTGCGGAAAATAAAATAGATTTTGCGGCATTAAAATACTCGCATAAAATAACAAAGGTGCACGACCTGTTTAAAACCAACATACAGTTTAAGCAATTTTACATGGGCTTTATTGTGGGGTTTTTTACGGAAACTGATTTTGATTTTTATGTTCAACACAAAAAGGAATTGAATAAACGGATCATAGCAATGCTCATTGAGCGCATTTGCAGCCAGATAGAAGTGATCCAATAATTTTTGAAATGTATCCTTATGTAAATATTCATACACATCACCCGGCTGCGGGCTCTGATGTTTGGATTTTCAATAACCGTTTTGGATATGATAAAGAAATATATACAGACTCTCTTTTTTCAATAGGTATTCACCCCTGGGATGCAGAATTAATAAATGGGGATTCATTAAAAGAGTTAGAAAAATTTATTAGTCTGCCAAATTGCTTTGCCATTGGGGAGTGCGGCCTTGATACATTAAAAGGCCCGGGATTAGAGGTGCAGAAAAAAGTATTTCACCAACACTTAGAACTTGCCGTTAAATGCAAGAAACCGCTGATCATTCATTGCGTAAAGGCTTTTGATGAACTTATAAAAATGGCAAGTCCTCACATTCACAAAGTACCGTTTATTATTCACGGGTTTAATAAATCATCCAAGCTCGCAGATCAACTAATAAAAGTAGGGTTTTATATTTCTCTTAATCCGGCTGTCTTTAAAAAGCCGGATTTTGAGTATCATGCAGTTTCCTTAAGTAAATTGTTTTTAGAAACAGATACTAGTGAAACAGCTT
>JBBRHI010000306.1:0-4424 GCA_038222995.1 Bacteroidia bacterium
ATAATAATTTTTAATAAAGCCCACTCCTATAAAATAAAATTGAAAAAATAAATTTATGAAAAAAAACTTTTTTATAATTATTAGCATCGTTAATGTTTTAAACGCTACGTGTTTCTCTCAACAAACCATAGATAATGATAAAGCTCATCGTCGTTATTGGTATTACCGTACCAGGATGATCAATGATTTTATGTAGATTGGAAAAGAACAAGGAGATTGTATAGTTTTTCCGGAAAGAAATGACGGTGAAGATAATGTGGGAAATATTGAAAATACCTCTAAAGCAGGTCCGGACCAAATGGATGTAACAAATATGTATATGATGACATTAGCATTAGAGTATAAAATATTAAGCCGTAATTATCAGGATACAAAAGAAACTGTTAAAGAGCTTTTTCATTTATTATACGCTATAAATCGATTAGATATGGAAGCCGAGCAGTTTTGGGATACTCCCCCCACTAATGATAATATTCAACCTAACGGACCGTATAATGGATTTATGTTGAGAGAGGATATTCCATATAATTATTTTAGAAAGAATAATAATGAAAACTTATTACATTTTAACTATTCATTACTTGAAAATAATTATCCAAATACATCTAATCCTATAAATAGTTACACTGGTTTTACTGGTTTACAATTTACAGATTCCTTAACAAATGATAATCCGTTTAGCGGCTATTTTACAGGACATGAACCCAAACATAAAATGCCGTTATCTCAAGATAAATACCATTCCATGTTAGTTGCATTGATGTTTATCGATAAATATCTTCCATCAAGTGTAGATTACAATGGTGAGGCTTTTCAGGATGGATTTGTAAGTTTAAGAGATGAAGCAAAAGAAATAGCAAAAAGAGTTTACAGTTATTGCAATGGAGTTAACAACGCCTGGAAGTTAAGATATTTAGACAGATTAGGATTTAGTCATGGAAATTTAGCAAATTCAGTTGGTGGAGATGCTTGGCCTTATTCATTTGCATTAAGCAGGATGACCTGCCACACAACGTCTTCTTTTCCATGGTCAAGCTATTTCGTTACCGGTTGCAGTAATTATACAGACCCGGTTGCTCAAACCTTTGGTTATGTGGAATATTCAACCCAGGCAAGTTCACCTGCCGTGACGATGGATGCCGCAGTATTTAAAACATGGGATGCCGCAGGAGCAAATGCCCTAGCACAAATTGGTACCCAACCAATACCTGTCCCAGCTTTTTTATTTATGCAAAATAATACAGGTACATGGTCCATAGAATGGTCAGAACTATTAAGAAAAGTATTACATCAAGACGGCGTATTACTCCGTCAGTTATCTATTTATGGAGATCCTATAAATGTGGCCCCTTGCCAGGGGCCTTATAACTATGGATCTTGTAATCATGGTGGATGGGAATGGTCTAGCCAGGATAGATTAGAACACCCTAACTCAAGAGGAGGAAAATGTGGGAATCCAAATGGTTTTTTAGCCAACTTTCCGGGAGTTGATTATATGCTTTTACATAATTTGTATTATGAGTATCAAAACCAGGTATTAGATGGTAATAATGGTAATGCTACTAATAACGTTGCATCAAATGTGTCAACTTGGATTTATAATGCTGCAACCACTGTAGGAAGCGTAGTAAGTTCAGCAGGTTGCAGTATTGTTAATGGGCTTAGCGGTTTTTTTGGAGGAAGCAGCACATTATGCGATCCTACTATTCAACCAAGTGGAAATGGAGGTTCAGGCAGTAATAATGTATCGCTGCCGGGTTACAGAGGAGCTTATAACTACATGGATAACAGGGATGAAAATATTTGGCCGCGTTTCATTGTTACCGGCTTGCCCATTCAAGGTACTGCTTCAACACCGGGTAAGGTAGCTGTATTTCAAAATTTGACCTCTATAGCACATATTTATGCTTCAAGCTCTCCTGCAGCCCCTAACAATACTATTCCTGCAGATGTAACGTACCGCGCCGGAAAAGAGATTGATCTTCAACCGGGCTTTACGGTGGATGCAGGCAGCACATTTCATGCCTACATTCAACGGTATTTATGCAACGGTAATAACAGTAATCCATTATATATGAGGCATTCAGCTGCCGACTCTTCCGGTACCGTAAGCGATTCGCTGCTAAGGCTGGAGCTTTTAGCCTTAGATTATGAAAACGATTATATAAACCCTGTGCCTATTCATTATATAGTTAGTCCTACATCTGATTCTGATAATAATCCTACGGTTCCTGATACATATATGGAAGATGAAGATTTAACCGGTTATGCAAAATTGAATGATTTTGATATAACGCCCAACCCTAGCTCAGGCTTACTGAAAATCAAAACTCGTAAAATGCAGGACGATGAGGTTTTGTCGGCCCATGTGTATGATATGAAAGGGCAATTAATTATCTCCTACGATAATATTACTACCGAAAAAGAAATTAACCTTCAAGGTTACAGCGCCGGCATTTATATGATACAGGTCATATCAAACACCGGCCGAAGCATGACAAAGAAAATAGATATTACCGACTAGTTTAAACCATAAAAAAATCCCGTTACAATACTGTGACGGGATTTTTATAAATTAAATTTTTTTATTTAAGGTCTCGGAAACATCCCATCCAATAGGGAATCCCTGAATTTGCGCGGAAGAATTTTACTTAATACAACCAGCATGTTTACATCCCCTGAAGGAACGATCAAATATTTTTTTGAGCCTTTTGCCTGTTTAATTATTTTTTCGGCAACGACTGACGTTTTCATTAATTTTCTCGGTGTTTCTTTTTTCATCCATGCCGGTGCATTTTTCACCTCTTCATGAAACTGTGGAGTATCCATATCTCCGGGGCATGCCACGTATACATTAATACCCTTGTTCAATAATTCGCGGCGTAACGATTCCCCGAAATTTACAATGCCCGCTTTTGCCGCGCAATACATGGAGTAACCTGCAGCACCCATTAGGCCGAAGCCGGAAGAGATCATTAATAATTTTGAGCCTTCTTTTAATAAAGGCGTAAATTGGTAAGCAGATAAAATAGTTCCCATAAGATCGATCTCAAGATCCTGTTTAAGCTCTTTTGTGTTTTTATAATCAGACAGTAATTTAGTCGTCACAACACCCGCATTCAAAATCAAATAATCAATATGCGTATATTCCTGCTTAATTTGATTAAACGCATTTTGTAAAGCTACTTCATCTGTAATATCGCACGAAATACCTTTAGCACTAATGTTAAACGCCGTTAAAGAAGCCACCGCTTTAGTTATTTTCTCTTGGTTACGTGCCATAATAACAATGGAATACCCTTGTTTACCTAGTATCTCAGATAAAGCATATCCTAGTCCTGATGAACCTCCCGTAATGACTGCTACTTTTTTCATATATGTGTTTTAGTAATTATTTAATTAAAAAATCAAATTTCGCTGCTGCATCTAAAAGAATATCCGCTGCTTTTTTTAATTGAGCTTCCGTATGTTCAGACGTGATGAACATTCTTATTCTTGCTTCATTTCTTGGTACAGCCGGGAATTGGATGATGCTGGTATCCAAGCCTTGGCGTTGCAGGTAATCATTTAAACCCAATGTTTTTCTTTCGGCACCAAAATGAGCGATCACCACCCAGGCATCTCCTTCGCTTAACACGAGTTTTCCTTCCAGTTGTTTTCTGAAAAAAGTGGCATTTGATTTTAATCTTTTTCTCCGTTCATCACCAAGCGGCCCGCCTGCTAATTCAATTACTTTGGCCATACCGCCTGTAACCGCCGGATCCAACGCACAAGAGAACATACGGCATTTTGCATACCAGTTCATGTACTGCACAATTTCTTTTTTAGCATATACGGCACCGCCTACGCCTCCAAAAGCTTTACTAAAGGTCATTACATACAAATCCACATCGGCTAAAACACCTTGTTGCTCGCACACACCGCGTCCGTTATCACCTGCTACCAGTGCCGAATGCGCTTCATCTACCAAAGTATAGGCTCCGTATTGTTTTGCTAATCTTACCACTTCTTTTAAATTACCGTAATCGCCGTCGCCGCTGTAAATACCTTCCACACAAATTAATACACGGGTAAAATCGTCACATTTTTCTTTTAGTAATTCCTCTAAATGTGCCATATCGTTATGACGGAAAAAGGTCATCTTTCCCCCTGAAAGCTTTGCTCCTTCTACAATCGACATGTGCGATGCCGAATCCATAATGACTTCGTGGCCCGGTTTTATAAAGGCAGAGATAGCACCTAAATTCACGCTGTAACCGGCTGTAAATAAGGAAACACCACGGTCAGGCAACCCGAAAAAATCAATAAGTGCTTTTTCCAATTGTTTATGGATCGTATATGTTCCGCTGATTACAGGCGAGCTGGAAGCGCCTAAGCCGTATTTTGCAACCGCATCCTGAGCTGCTTTAATCACATCGGGATGA
>JBBRHI010000307.1:0-4424 GCA_038222995.1 Bacteroidia bacterium
TGTTTGCGTTAGTAATTTTTCCGGCTTCTTTTTTGGAGTTGATGAAATCTAACACATCAGGATGCCAGCAATTTAAAATAAGCATTAAAGCACCACGGCGGCTGCCGCCCTGTTCAATTAAACCGGTAACAAAAGAATATAAAGACGCCCAAGATACTGCACCGGAAGAACGGCCGTTAACACCCTTAACGTAAGCGTAGCGTGGTCTTAAAGAAGAGACGTTAATACCTACACCGCCGCCGCGAGACATAATTTCTGCCATTTGAGAAAGAGTTTCAAAAATACCGCCGCGGGAATCTTTTGGATGCGGAATAACATAGCAGTTATAAAAAGTTAAATTCTGTCCGGTCCCCGCGCCTGTAAAAATACGACCAGCCGGAACATACTTCCAGTCATCCATAAGTCTTCTAAACTTGTCTTCCCATTCTGTCTTTTTTTCGGCTGTCTTTTCTACACTAGCAATATGCTTGGCAATCCTATCAAACATTTGTTCGGGAGCAAGTTCAAGTGGCTTGTCTAAGTGCTCTATTGTACGGTGCTCTAATTGGCCGTCTCTCATTTTTACAGTAACGTCTTTTGTATCAAAATCAATATTTTCAATAATTCCAATTTCGCGTTGGCCGGTTTTTGGATTTACCAAAACAACTACGGTGTCGCCTACCGCTAAAGTCTCGCGCTTAACATCCTTAACCGCGTAACGGTCTAAGAAGATTTTTTCGCCGAGTTCGGACAAACCATTCTTTGTTCTTTCTTGGAGGTTCACTTTGGAGTTCATATAAGCAATTTATTTGGTTAATTCTTTTATTTTGGTATGCCGATCTTCAGATTATTGGATTTTACTGATACCTACAGATGCTGATATTTTATCAATCGTAGATATTTAAGATCTGTAGTTATCCGTAAAATCTTTTTATCTGTATATCGGAATTTATAATTTCTTTAGTTCTTCTTTAAATTCATCTACATCCTCAAATTCTCTATAAACTGCAGCAAAGCGGATGTAGGCTACCTTGTCTACCTTTTTAATTTTCTTCATTACAATATCGCCAATATCCGAACTTTTTATTTCACCGTCTTTGGCTTTGCGCTGGATATCTATTTCAATAGATGAAACTAATTTTCTTAAAGTCTCGTCATTATGAGGCCTCTTGTCTAATGGCAGCCTTATAGCACGCTCCAACTTCTCTTTGGAGAACATCTGCTTACCCCCGTTTTTCTTTACCACGGTAAGCCCTAAAATTTCAATCTCTTCATAGGTAGAGAACCTAAATTGGCACTTTTCACATTCCCTACGTCTCCTTATAGCATCGCCATCATCTACTGGCCGGCTATCCAAGACTTTTGTATCTTCATTTTGGCAATTAGGACAACGCATGGGAAAGTGGTTAGTGGGTAGTTGTTAGTGAGTAGCAAGACATTTTTACGATGATAACCAGAATTAAGGGGAGCTTAAGACACTCTTGGATGACCAAGTATTGAACAAAACACTTATTTTAAGGGCATTTCCGTACCTTTATATTTTTGTCTTTATTTCCCCTCCTGAACGTATCCACTACATCTAGTGGGAGCTTCTAATATTATAATACTATATGTAGTTTAATTCAAACTTTACCAAATCCAATATATTCAAGAATAATGACTCTAAGAAAGACAGATATCCACAAATTTTTTAAAGAATTTAAAAGATACCACTAGGATAAAGACGTATTTTAAATACTATAAAAATGACTCCGCATTCTTAACTCCCTGTTCTGTACATAAGCCAACCGGTAACAAAGATCGTCTTTGTGACGGACTATTCTTCGAACAAAAACTCTTTAATAATATCGGAATGTTTTTTATTATAACCCAAAACGAATTTCTTATACTTTTTTGGCTCATTTTTAAAATAGCACATTATAAATTTAGTTTGAGTAATTTGATTTTTTTCACCACCAACGTAATCTTTAAAACTAGAATAAGGATAAAGCAAAGGCCGTGGCGGATTGTTATGAATATATGCTGAGAGATACATTAAATAAGAATCACTATCAACTAACTTTGCTTTAAAGGTATCTTGAAATAAATTACCTACTCTCTCGTATTTACGATTAAAATACTTTACGTAGCTATTAGAAATATTTTTAATTAGTTTTCCTACTTGTACTACTGACGTTTGCTTAATTAAAATGTGAAAATGATTTGGCATCAAGCAATAAGACAATATTTGATAACTAAATTTAGGCAATGGCTTTAGACATAAAGCTTTCCTCAATCTTCTTTTCGGAACCTCCACAATTGCAAGTACAATTTTAAGACGCTTTAAAAAATTAAGATAATCTTGATCATCCAAAAAAATATCCTGTCGATTTACACCGCGATTAAAAACATGATAGCAACACCCTGTTCTAAATTCTTTATAATCTCTAGAGTTCATATGTTGATACGAAGATCACCTTCGTATCAACATAACATGGCACAGATGAAATTGTTATAAAAAATTTCTAAAAATAAATAAAACCCCGGGGGCACAGCCGGGGTTTTTATATTTTCTAATTTATTTTAATGTCTCACGACAATAATATTTTATTTCACTAAATTATTTCCGCATTTCCTATTCTCTTAGTTCCCAAAAAATAATGTGAACACTCCCCCATCAGTAGACTTATAGTACTTACTATAAACAACTTTTGTTGACTCACCCGCTACTTGTGGTTTTGCTTGTGGGGTTTGTCCTGGGTCTACTAAACCGGATAAACCTGTCATCGCTAAAATACTAGGCGATGCTTCGTCTATTACATAAGCTAAGTTGTATTGATATACAGCATAACTATTTTGAGCTGGTTGAAACAAATTTTCATCTAAAAAATTGTTGTAACCTCTTGCAGTGCTATCTAACACAGCAACAACCTGCTCTGGACTAAAAGCTACGGGAATTGATTTTTCTGTTTGCGTAAAATTAGCGTTACTCACACTAACAGCAAATAAGAAAAACATGGAGACCATTGCTGTCCCCAAAAGACCCATAATTTTACCCGGGGTTTCTTCTGTTAAAAATTTCATATGATTTAATTTCACAAGCTTACCCGCCTAAACTTTGTTATTGAAACCAAGAGGTATTGATTATTGAACTTGATTCAATTATTCAAGATTCTTGATAAATACAGGCAAAGTTTTGGTGGGTAAATTAGCTCTTCAATTGTTAAAGCCAATTACTAGTGAAACTCCTTAATTTTATTAATGACCAAAAATTATCCCTCTCTAGAAGGAATTAAATTTAATTCACTAATAATAGTTTTATTTTTTGTTTCTGAATCTCAATACTTTAAATTTTGTAAAGAATTGAGTGTTTTAGTTAGTATTTCCGGCGCTTTTTTAGCACGATCGACCTATGAAATACCTTACTTATGTATTATAGCACACCTGAAGAAAAAAATCAAGCTCGCTCCCAATTAACACCTATGCTTTTAAGGTACTACAGAAAACTACAGAACATAAATTATAAAACCCCCTATCAATTTTGATAGAGGGTTCCGTAGTTTTCTGTAGTGTATTTACTTTTTAATTCCGTAGCTTTTATTTCATTTTTTTGCGGATGAAGGCGGGAATATCTAATTCATCTTCGCTAACTGGATCTGTAGAACTATTTATCTCTGGCATTTCAATTGGGGAAGAAGGCTTAGGATTAAACATTGGCTTCCTAACTTCCATCATTGCAGGAGGGTTGTTAAATTTTGGTTCCTGAACTTTTGGTTTCTCAGGTTCTTTATTTAAAACCAAAGCTGCGGGAGTCATGCGTTTGCTAGATTCATCAAAGCCGGTGGCAATAACAGTAATGCGAATTTCGTCGCCCATTGATTCATCAATAACAGTTCCGAATTTAACTTTAGCCTCCGGGTCAATACTCTTTGTGATAACTTTTGCGGCTTCATCGATTTCAATCATTCCAAGAGAAGGACCGCCAGTGATGTTAAACAAAACACCCTTAGCACCGTCTATTGTCATTTCAAGCAACGGAGAATTTATAGCCATGCGAGCCGCATCTTGCGCGCGAGTTTCGCCACTAGCCCTGCCAATACCCATAAGAGCTGTTCCTGCATCTTGCATAATAGATTTAATGTCTGCGAAGTCAGCGTTAACAATACCGTGAGTTGTAATTAAATCTGAAATGCCGGCAATCCCCTGTCTCAAAACTTCGTCGACAGTTTTGAAAGCATCTATTAAAGAAGTTTTTTTGTCGATGATTTGTAAAATTCTATCGTTGTGAATTGAAATAATTGCATCTACTTTATCTTTCAAATTATCGTAAGCAGTTTCCGCAACTTCTTTTCTCTTGCTGCCTTCAAAAGTAAACGGCTTAGTAACTACACCAACGGTTAAGATGCCTTTATTTTTTGCGAGCTCAGCAACAATTGGAGCTGCACCACTTCCGGTTCCCCCACCAA
>JBBRHI010000308.1:0-4420 GCA_038222995.1 Bacteroidia bacterium
GCCTTACAACATTTTCATTTATCAAGGTTAAGCCCGAATTTTCTCCGCGTTTAATATGTGTGGTTTCTTTTACTGATACTAAAGCTAAATTTATAACGCAGTCTTTATAATTTCCCGTAAGCTCAAATATTATTTTCGGAACAGCATTTTCAGTATAGCTTAATTCTAATTTTTTAAAACCGGCCTGAGTATTTTCTTTCAAACTTTCTTTTAAGGCGGCCGTTAATTTAGCTTCATCAGATCCTATAAATTCTTTGGTTCCGTTAACTACCATTTGGGGCGTGTAATTTGAATTAAGTTTTAGTTTGGTGCTGTAAGCATTTTGACGTTCTGAAAACTGTTTATCGCTAAACGGGTCTTTCCAACCTAAGCGGTTCCAATAATCAACATGGAAAGAAAGCGCAAATACTTTCGAAGTGTTTTTTGAAGCTGCTATTGTTCTCGAAAGAAGTTCGTCCGCGGGTGGACAACTTGAACATCCCTGTGATGAAAATAACTCAATAACCGCTACGGGTTCAAAAGCCATGTAAGGCTTGTAACTTGAAGTCATACCGCCAAACAGTAACATTGTACTTATACCTAATATAATAATTGCACTGCGTTTCATTTAAAATTTCCGTTAAATGTTTTTTTAAACTCTAAAAATTCGGGGACAGAAACATTTCTTACATACCCGTTATCAGGATTATTTTGAATAAAATTCTGGTGATAATCTTCAGCGGGATAAAATGCCGTGTAGGATTTAATTTCTGTTACAATTTTATTGGTATACTTTTTAAGATCCTTTAATCGTTTAATTTCCTTTTCGATAATTTGTTTTTCTTCTTCACTTCTATAAAAAGCAATTGATCTGTATTCGGTACCCACATCGTTTCCCTGTCGATTGACAGTAGTAGGGTCTTGGCTTTCAAAAAATGCTTTTACTAAGGTTTCATAACTAATTTTTGAAGGATCATAATATACCTGTACGGTTTCTGCATGACCGGTATTTCCTGTACTTACCTTTTCGTAATCGGGACTCGTATCAATGCCACCGGCATAACCTGAAACAGCATCACGCACACCAACTAAGCTTTCAAATACTAACTCCGAATGCCAAAAACAGCCTTCTGCAAAATCAGCTACAGCTTCGTGAGGCAAAGGTTCTGTAGTGGCAGTTGCAGGCAGTTTAGCATCAGCCGTTTGTGAGCGACTGCATGAGTAAATCAATACAAACCCGGCAGCTAAAATCAATAATTTTTTCATCGTACAATTTTTAAATAAATAACAGTTGTATAAACTATCAGGTTCAACATCAATGCCGGGAATTAATTGATCATTACAAACGTAAGCGCTAAATAAACAAAGCGCGTGTCTTTTTTTCCCGACAACATGTACAAATTTCCCTTAGCCTGTTACCGTATTTTCTTTACATGTAAGCAGCAGTAAGTTGTATAGGGTATAAACAATTTTAAAAACCGTGCCTACTCTCAAAACATCCTTATTAAATCATTGTTTAAAATTTCCATTACTGAAATAAACATTCGTTTGGCTTATATTATAACACAATCATCGATCATAAGCAAGACTTTAAAAACTATTAAAACCTGGCTACTCTCTTGTGGCAATAAGGCGTACCGCCTTCTTTTTCATAGTATTCCTGGTGGTAATCTTCTGCCGGCCAAAACTTAGCGGCTTTTCTTAATTGTGTAGCTACTTTAAACCCTTTTAATTTTAAGATAGAGATGAGGTCTTCCGCTGTTTTTTTCTGAGCATCGTTCTCATAAAAAATAACCGATAAATATTGTTCGCCAATATCATTTCCTTGCCCGTTAGCTTGCGTTGGGTCATGGATCTCAAAAAATAATTTAGCCAAGGTTTCATAGCTTGTTTGTGAAGGATCATATTCTACCTCCAAAGCTTCAATATGTCCCGTAGTATGGCTGCATACTTCTTTATACGTAGGATTTTGTGTATGACCTCCGGTATAACCTACAGTTGTTTTTAAAACACCCTGTGCATGCTGAAAATAATATTCAACGCCCCAAAAACAACCGCCTGCAAAAATAGCTTTCTCGGTTATTTTAGCAGTTGTTTTTTCAGGAACAAATAGCATAGATGTTGAATTTACACAATGGCGTGTATCTTTATCATTTAAGCCTTCACCGTAAAATACGTGGCCCAAATGTCCGCCGCAAGTAGCACAGGTAATTTCGGTGCGCTGTCCGTCGGCATCCGGTGTTTTTTTAACTGCTCCCGGAATTTCTTCTTCAAAACTCGGCCAGCCGCACTCCGAATGAAATTTAGCATCCGATTTATATAAGGGTGAATTACACTGCCTGCAAGTATAAGTTCCGGCAATAAAATTATCGGTGTATTCTCCGGTAAAAGGTGCGTCGGTGCCTTTATGAATAATAACGCGTTGTTCTTCTTTAGTAAGCTTGTTTAGTTTCATAGTTCCGTTTTGTTTTATTCCTGTATTCATTTTTGAATTATCGGCAGTCTGGCATCTTGTGCCCGAACATACGATCAATAAACATAAAATGCTTATGAACATAAAATGTTTTGTTCTTTTTTGGGGGATCAGCGAATTATTTTGCATGTGTTTATTTTTTATGTTGTAAAGTTAAACAATTGAATCATTCAAAAAGTTTTGTGCGGGAGTATTGTTATTGATAGTTACGTATTTTATGTTTTTTTGGTTTTTAAAGAGTAATGGGTAATTTTGAAAGAGGCCGGAGATGAGAAATAGATTTACCAATAACAAACACCTATTAAAACAACCCATGATGAAATCACACTTTTTATTAGATCCCGATATCACGTACTTAAACTTTGGCTCTTTCGGTGCCTGTGCTAAGCCTGTTTTTGAAGAATATCAAAGTAAACAACTCGAACTCGAAAGAGAGCCTGTACAATTTATTACTGTTAACGCTACAAACTATTTAAAAGACTCAAGGCGGGCATTAGCAGCTTATATTCATTGCGATGCAGATGATATTGTATATACGCCAAACCCCTCGTATGCCATTAATATTATTACCAAAAGTTTAAAGTTAAACCCAGGCGATGAAATCCTTTCTACCGACCTCGAATACGGCGCCATGGATAGGGCCTGGAGCCATTACTGCAAACAACATAAAACTAAATATGTGAGGCAAGCCGTAACATTACCGGTTACATCTAAAGAGCAACTCATGGATGATTTTTGGAAAGGTTTAACTCCAAATACAAAAGTTATTTTTCTAGGGCAAATTACAAGCGCCACTGCCTTGATATTACCCGTAAAAGAAATTTGTGACACGGCTAAAGAAAAAGGCTTACTTACTATTGTAGACGGGGCGCATGTTCCCGGACATATTCCTTTAAACCTATCTGAATTAAAAGCGGATATTTATACAGGCGCCTGCCATAAATGGATGATGACCCCTAAAGGGTGTTCTTTTTTATATGTAAGTAAGGGACATCAACCGTGGGTTGATCCTTTAGTCGTAAACTGGGGTTATGAAAGTGTGGCGCCCTCTCATTCTCAATTCCAGGATTACCATGAGCTGCAAGGAACGAGGGATATATCTGCCTTTTTAACGGTACCCGCAGCGCTTGAATTTATGCATCAACATAACTGGGAAAAGCAAGCGACTGAATGCCGTAAATTAGTAAGAGACAATGTTGCGCGCTTTTGTGAATTATTGCACTCTAAGCCCTTATGCCCGGTTACTGAAGAATTTTTAGGGCAAATGGTGAGCATCCCTTTACGCACCAAGGAGCCGGAAGTGTTGCAAAGACTGTTGTTTACAGATTATAAAATAGAAGTTCCTATCATGAGGCACGGAACACATACGTATTTAAGATATTCCATACAGGCCTTTAATTCTCAAAGTGATTTAGATAGGTTGTTTACAGCTTTGGAAAACATTTTAAAAAATACGGCTTTAATAGAATTAGATTAGAGAAAAATTTTAAAATATTTACCCGTAAAACTGCAATTAAATTACCGTGAAGCTTTGTATTGCCGAAAAACCAAGTGTTGGAAAAGAGATTGCCCGTATACTGGGTGCGACAAGCCGCCGCGATGGTTTTTATGAAGGCAACGGGTACCTGATCAGCTGGACCTTCGGCCATTTTTGCACTTTAAAATCACCGGAAGATTACAGTGATGATTGGAAGCGGTGGTCGCTGGATTTTTTACCGATGCTGCCCCCAAAATTTCAGATTAAATTAATTGATAATTCGGGCGTACAAAAGCAATACGGTATTTTAAAACATTTAATTGATCAATGTACCGAGGTCATTAATTGCGGGGATGCGGGCATTGAAGGAGAACTGATCCAACGCTGGGTTTTAGCTAAGGCATTATGTTCGAAACCTGTAAAACGTTTATGGATCTCATCCATGACGGATGAAGCCATTCGTGAAGGATTTGATAAATTAAAAGATGCCG